>JALNXI010000051.1 GCA_023230425.1 Methanoculleus sp.
GGTCGCACCACGGATGCCGACGAGAGCAGGGTCGAACATCTCGGTCTCGATGAGATCCTTCGAGTACTTCTCGAGGTCACGCTCACGGCACTCGACGATCTGACGGCCGGAGAGCGTGCCGGGGTCGATGCCGCGGAAGCGGTACATCTCGGTGTAGGTCCGCTGGTAGGGCTGCGAGGGGGCGTTGAACATCGAGTCCGCAAACTGGATGTAGCGGACGCGGTCGCCGGCCTTTGCACCCTCGGTGGGCTTGACGAGCTTGCGCATGGGGCAGTCGGGCTCCTGCTGCTCGGCGAGCGGCGGGTGAGCACTCGGATACGCTGATCCGGGAGCGCGGTGGCCGAGGACCAGCACGATATCCTCATCCGTTACGGAACGAACCTTCTCAAGCTTCTGACCGGGGTTCATCTGCTTGCGCCGGTTCTCGGCGACAATCGATGTCCCGGGACCATACTGGGGCTTGTATGCCATGTTTTTATTCACCTCAAAGTGATTGATATCTTATCCATTTCCTGTTTTGAATGAATTTCAGCCATATCTCCGGCCATGAAGGCACCTGCCGTCACCGCGGGTCCCAGACGACCACCCGGCCACCGGGCCTTCCCCGTTCCGGGGGTCCGCAAGGCCGATGAGCGTTGTGTCGCATTGGGACCGTGGATCACCATCCGGCGGATGCCGCTTGCGCCGGCAAGCATAGCGAGCAGGCGTTCGGCGGTCTCAGGTTTGAGCACCCTGAGCGGCACAATCCTCGCCCGCGGAAATGTGGCGTTCATCATTCGGATCTCTGCTCGTTCAGGCTCCGTTTGCGATCTGGTTGATCGGCTTGTTGAACACATCGATCTTGCCATAGGTATCGGCGAAGATCTTCGAGGTGCTCTCGGGCGAGAACATCTGGGTTCCGGCATCAAGCGCCATTGCAGCGACCACACACGGAATAGCCACGCCATTGGCGTGACGGGTCACGACGTGGTTGCCGTTGAAGATACCGGGACCGCCGCCACCGTAGATCGAGTGGCTGAAGAACGAGAATCCGACAGCGGTACCCATGACACGACCGTAGTCGGTGCTCGGGAGACCGGTCTCGTGCTCAAGCAGGTCGTTGAAGTACAGGAGCGTCGAGGAGACTGCCTGGGCAAACCGTCCGGCACCACAGTTGACGATGGTGGCTGCCATGGTTCCTGCGGCGGCGTAGGCGTTCCAGAGCATGGGGTCCTTCGTGTCGTAGAACTGGAAGTACCCGCCCTTCTTCCCCGGGGCGATGACCTTGTCCTCAATGGCGCGCTCGACCAGGCTCTGGACGACCGTACCGACGGTTCCGGTCTGGCCGTTTTCCTTGACGAGGTCGTAGACCATGTTGTTCGCGTTCAGGCCCTGGTAGGCGTAGGCGAGCAGCATGGCGCGCTCGAACGGTCCGACGGCGGATCCCATCTCGAAGACACCGGCGGTCTCGAGCGTTGATGCGAGCGCAGCGCCCTGCAGGGCGTTCCTGCCGGTCATCATGACGGTGTGGTTAACCGGGATGTTCCGGAGCGCTTAGCCGAGACCTTCGTTGTTCTGGGGGATGTTCAGGATCGACGTAACGAGCGCACCCTGAAGGTCCTGGGTGTGCGGGTAGCCGCCCCAGCAGGCCGCCTTGACGGTGGATGCGTTAAAGGCGTCGATGTTGAACTGATCGACGATCGCGTAAGTGGTCGCGGAGGCGACCGACGTGATCGCGGCATCGTAGGTGGCGGCATTCATCAGGCGCTTTGCCGGGACCTGGACGAGCTGGAGCTTTCCGCCGTTAAACTCCAGGATCTCGGTGTCGTCACCCTCCTCAACCTGGATCATCTCCTTGATCCTGGCGACGATGGCGTCCTTGTTCTCCATAATGGGGAGATCCAGTTCTCTTCCCTTGATCTTGCCCTTTCCAAGCTTTCCGGTCTTGAGTGCATCCTGGATGCCCCCAAGGTTCACGTTGATCGTTCTCTTGGTCAGGTCGATGATCTTACTTGTGGCCGGGTTAACCAGCGGGCTGATTCTGTCGAGGGTGACGCCGCCCTTGAGCAGCTTCCCGTCATCAGAATAAAGATCGATTGTTTCCGTGTATTTAGCCATAGTATTTCATCCTTTTACCCTTGTTCAAAGCATTCTGTTCATGAAAGAGGCCGGAGCATTCGCCTGCACCGACTCTCTGAAGGCCGCAACTGCACGTCCCAAAAGGGACTATAAGAGTAGAAGAAGAGTTATTAATAAAATTTGCGAAATTAGATGGACTTTTTTACATAAAGTAACATTTATATCAATTTTATGCCCAATTGGTTATTTTAAAATCGAGTATCTATGGCCCAGATAGTTGATCGCAGTACTTAAAAAGGGTTTCCCCTCATCCGCGCCGTTGGGATAATTGTCCAAGAAGTTACCGCGGATGGTAGCATTTAATAATAAATAAGGCAACACTAATAGCAATAATTAAAATTATTTTTTTTAGAAGGCGCTCAATTGCATCTTCCCTATTAGGTTATACCGGGAGATATATAATGCTACTCAAACCGGGCAGGATTTACCAGGAATCAAATATATAGGCCATCTTTTTCCAAACGCATTAAATGAAAGTCATAAGTAAAAGAGACATGGTTATATAGTACTCGCCCCATAACCGGGCTGGTGTACCCCGATATACCCGGGACAGGATCGGGGCTGCAGGAGGAGAAGTCCCGGCGGCATCCGGAAGAGAGAAGCAAAGATACCGGTTCACCCCCTCAATCTGCGCCCCATGGCCCCTGCCGGGAACAGAGGGGCGGTGATACCCGCACACCCGCGAGTTAAGCACACCTCAAATCAGCGGAACCAGGATAAGCCTCCCTAAAAACACTTATTTTGACGGAATTTTTATAATCTCCCCAAATATGTCAGGATATGCAAAATACACTCTCAGTTGAACCGCTCTATGTAAAGTTGATCACCCAAAATTGCTTACTAATCCGGAATCGTTAAATAGAAAACATTACAAGTTATGACATAGCGATCCATCCGGTGCTCCGTCCGCAGAGTCTCTATTTCCCTGGTGAGGAGGCCCCCTGCATATCGGCCGACTCTCCGGCGTGTTCCAATGAACCGGCCAACAGGCGTTCGCCGTGCAAGGGGGGCCGGTTTGCCGGGTATGGAAGATCCCGGCAGAGCCTCTCGCAACGCAGGGGAGAATCCATCACGGGCCGTGTTGGGAGCACCGCACTCTACGGGGCCGACTCGCCGGAGCTTCGGGAGACCGATCCAATCAACCACATTGAGGCAGAACCATGGCGAACAGGATTACGTTGAACATGATTACCCAGCGTTCCATCGAAGAAGGTGTTGCGATGGAGAAGGGCAAAACGACCCCGGAATACTTCGAGGCCTGCTCGATCATCGAGATGCACGACGACGACGTCAGGGCGCTCGGCCTGGTCCCGAACCAGCTTGTACGGGTGACGAGCGAATGCGGAAGCGTGGTCGTCAAGACCGTCAGGGGGCGCCAGTCGCTCTACCCCGGCCTTGCGTTCATCCCGCAGGGGGTCTGGGCAAACCAGGTGGTTCCTCCACGGACCCAGGCGACGGGGGAGCCCCAGTACAGCGGCTTCCCCGTGACGGTTGAACCTGTCAACGGTGAACGGCGCAAGAGCGCGCTCGAACTCGTTCAGGGAGCCGTCGGGCTGTGGAGAGGTGATCAATAATGTCAAAGAAAGTTGAGAACGTCGGATGCCCGTATTGCGGCGTCTGCTGTGACGACCTTGTCGTGACCGTATCGGACGACGGAAAGAAGATCCTCGAGGTGGAGAATGCCTGTGCCATCGGAAACCAGATCTTCCACCACGCGACGGGCGGCGAGAGGGTCCGGCTACCGCGCCTCCGCCAGCCGGACGGCACCTACAAGGACATATCCTACGATGAGGCGATCGACTACGCAGCGAACGTGCTCTACAAGGCGAAGAAGCCCCTGATATACGGATTCGGATCAACCAACTGCGAGGGCATGGCCGCCGCAGCCAAGGTTGCCGAGAAGGCAGGGGCCGTGCTCGACAACTGCGCGTCCATCTGCCACGGGAGCTCGTTCCTTGCCATGTTCGATAACGGCTACCCGAGCTGCACCCTCGGTGAGACAAAGAACCGCGCGGACGTCATCGTCTACTGGGGCGCAAACCCGGCCCACGCCCATCCACGGCACATGTCCCGCTACTCGATCTTCCCCCGCGGCTTCTTCACCGGCAAGGGCCACAAGAGCCGCAAGATCATCGTCGTCGACCCCCGGCACACCGACACCGCCCAGGTGGCGGACATATACCTCCAGGTGCAGCAGGGACACGACTACGAGCTCTTCGACGCATTCCGCGCCGTTGTCCGGGGCCACGAGATCCCCGACGTGGTTGCCGGGATCAGGCGCGAGCAGATCGTCGAGGTTGCTGATATCCTGAAGAAGGCGCGGTTCGGCACCATCTTCTACGGCATGGGGCTCTGCCATTCCGACGGCCGGAACCACAACGTGGACATCGCCATCAGCCTGACCCGCGACCTCAACGACTTCACCAAGTGGACGATCATGGCGATGCGGGGCCACTACAACATCACCGGGCCGGGCGCGGTCTGGTCGTGGCAGTACGGATACCCCTACTGCCTTGACCTGACCAAACGGGATATCGCCCACATGAACCCCGGCGAGACGAGCTCCATCGACCTTGCGATGCGAGACGAGGTAGACGCCTTCATCAACATCGGGACCGATGCCGGCGCCCACTTCCCGATCGATGCGGTCAAACACCTCCGGAAGCACCCCTGGATCACCATTGACCCGAACATCTGCATGGCAAGCGAGATCTCCGACCTCCATATCCCGGTAGGGATCGTCGGGGTCGAGGTCCCGGGCATCGTCTACCGGATGGACAATGTCCCGATCCAGTACCGCAAGGTCATCGACCCGCCAGAAGGCGTCATCAGCGACGAGGAGGTCTTCGAACGGATCCACAAGAGGCTCTGCGAACTCGAAGCAGAGGAAGTCGCGAAGGAACCCGTAAAGGCAGCGCCGGAAGGCGTCCGTGTGGGGGAGTGAACCATGAGTGAACTGCTGATCAAAAACGGGTTCGTCTTTGATCCCCTGCAGGGGATCAAAGGCGACCGGATGGACATCGGTATCAAGGACGGGAAGATCGTCGAGACGAGCGCTCTTGAGAACCCGAAGACGATCGACGCCGCCGGTATGACCGTGATGGCGGGCGGCGTGGACATCCACTCCCACGTGGTCGGGCCGAAGGTGAACATCGGCCGGCTCTTCCGGCCGGAAGACAAACTCTTCAAGAGCCCCCACAAATCCCCTACGTGCAGCCGTATGGAGATGGGCTCCTCGGTCCCCTCCACGTTCAAGACCGGCTACGACTACGCCCGGATGGGTTACGTCTTCGTCAACGAGGCGGCGATGCCCCCACTCCACTCCCCGCACGTCCACGAGGAGATCCGGGACACCCCGATCATCGACAACGCCGCGATGCCGGTCTTCGGCAACAACTGGTTCACCCTCGAATACCTCAAGAACAACGAGATCGAGAACAACGCCGCGTATACTGCCTGGCTGCTGCGGGCCACGCGCGGGTTCGGCATCAAGGTCGTGAACCCCGGCGGATCCGAAGCCTGGGGATGGGGGCTGAACTGTGTGCACATCCACGACCCGGTCCCGTACTTCGATATCACCCCGGCCCGGATCATCAAGGGTCTCATCGAGACGAACGAACACCTGGGCCTCCCCCACTCGATGCACCTGCACTGCAACAACCTCGGAAACCCGGGCAATTACACCGACACCCTCGAGTCGCTCAGGCTCGCCGAGGGTTACACCCCGAAGAACAACTTCGGTCGGGAGCAGGTGATGCACGTCACGCACCTTCAGTTTCACGCCTACGGTGGCGATTCCTGGGGGAACGTGGAGTCGAGATCAAAAGACATCATGGACTACGTGAACGCCCACGACAACATCACCGTCGATATGGGTCAGGTGACGCTCGACGAGACCACCACAATGACCGCCGACGGGCCGTTCGAACACCACCTCCGGGCCCTCAACAACCTTAAATGGGCAAACGTGGACGTCGAACTCGAGACCGCCGCGGGTGTCGTCCCCTACATCTACAGCCCGAAGGTCAAGGTCTGCACCATCCAGTGGGCTGTCGGCCTGGAACTCGCGCTCTTCTCGAAAGACCTGATGCGGACATTCGTCACCACCGATCACCCGAACGCCGGGCCGTTCACCCGCTATCCGCAGGTCATCACCTGGCTGATGAGCCGGGCGGCGCGTGACGAGACGATGAAGACGTTCAAGTGGCTTGACCGGACGATTGAGTCAACCTCCATAGACAGCATCGACCGCGAACTCACGCTGTATGAGATAGCGCAGATGACCCGGGCAGGGCCGGCAAAGGCACTCGGGATCAGCAACATATACGGCGGGCTCGCCCCCGGCATGGATGCCGACGTCGCCGTCTACCCCCTCAACCCCGAGGATATGCCCTCGGACCCGGCAGCGATCGAGAAGGCCTTCGCCCGGTGCGCCTGGCTCGTCAAGGACGGCGTCGTGACCGTCAAAGACGGCGAGATTGTCGCAGAGCCCGCAAAGCGGACGATCTGGGTCGATGTGAAGGTTCCGGATAACGCACAGGTGCAGAGAGACATCTACGAGCACTTCCTCAGGCACTACAGCGTGAAACTCGATAACTACTCGCTCTTTGAAGAACACCTCCATAACCCGCGGGTGATCGAGGTCAATGCAGCACAATGAGGTGATAAGAAGCATGAAGACAGTAACCCTCACCCTGACCAACCCTTCGGAACTTCTCCTCGAGGGGCAGAGCATCACTCCGGATAACTTTGCAGGAAAGAAAGCCGCCGAGATCGCCACCCTCGATGTCTGGGAAGGCAAACAGAAGGGCCCGCTCGGGAAGTACTTCACCGTTGCGGGCGACGGCGGAGCGACGGCAGCCGATACCAGGATCATCCTCCGCGGGGACTGTACCCGCGTCAAAAGGATCGGCCAGCAGATGACCGCAGGCGAGATCATCATCGAAGGTAACGCCGATATGTACATCGGCGGCTGGATGAAAGGCGGGAAAATCCACGTGAAAGGAAACGTCGACTCGTTCTGCGGCATCGGGATGGAAGGCGGCGAGTTGATCGTCGACGGGAACGCCAAACACCACGTTGGCGCATCGCCACGCGGCGAGTGGCGCGGCATGAAGGGCGGGCTGATCCGGGTCGCGGGATCCGTCGGCAACGATACGGCGACGTTCATCAACGGCGGGACGATCATCATCGGCGGCGATGCGGACATTCACGTCTCCACCCACGGCGAAGGCGGCACCGTCGTCATCAAGGGCGACGCCAGAGGCCGTGTCGGCGGGCAGATGGTGAAAGGCGACATCTACGTCTATGGGACGATAGAAAACCCGCTCCCGGGATTCAAGATGGTCGGTGAGGTCGAGCAGGAGGTTGATGGTGAGACAGCCCTCTTCGCTCACTACATCGGGGATCTCGGTGAACGCCACCCGATCTCCAGGGGCAAGACGGTGTATGCAAACCTCTACACCAGAATCTAACTTTTTTCCCCCGGATAGGGTGACGGGCTCACCAGGACCCTCCCGGGATGTGAGGGGCTCGAGGCCGGAAGCGAGGTGGGCGTGATGCTATGGTGAGGGAGCGCCTCACGCTGAGACCGCTTGCAGGGGTCCTGGATATGATGCGGGCCGCCTTTCCGTGCCCGAACCGGACAGTCCGGGTTCCGGCGGCAGAGTCAGCCGGGCGGGTGACGGCAAGGCCCATCTACTCACCGCTGACGGTCCCGGCAACGAACATTGCTGCACGAGATGGTTTTGCCGTCATGAGCAGCGAGACCCGGAGTGCGCGCAACGAGAGCCCGATACCACTCAGGAACCCCTTTCGGGTGAATACGGGGAACGTAATTCCCCCGGGATACGATGCGGTCGTCATGATCGAGGAGGTCACCGGGGGAGACGGCGCCTGGTGCACCAGCAGGGCCGTGCTCCCCGGGGAGCACATACATCCCGCCGGGGAGGAGATCCGGAGCGGGGAGATGATCCTCCCGGCCGGGCACCTGATACGCCCCTGCGACATCGGGGCGCTCCTCTCCTACGGGATTACGAGGGTCGACGTACAGGCTGTGAACGTCGGGCTCCTTCCGACAGGGAGCGAGGTGATCCCGGCGGGTGAGCATCCGGGTCCGGGAGAGGTGATCGAGAGCAACACCGCCGTTGCGGCGGCGTGGCTCAGTGAGGCGGGGGCAACCTGCACCCGCTACGGAATCGTCGGCGATGACCCCGGGTTGCTTACGGAGGCGATCCAAAAGGGCATCCGGGAGAACGACCTGCTCCTGGTCTCTGCCGGCTCCTCGGCAGGCACCCGGGATTTCACCGCCAGCGTCATCAGCGACCTCGGCGAGGTGCTCGTCCACGGGATCGCCATGAAACCCGGGAAACCGGCGATCATCGGGCGGATCGACGGCAAACCGGCGATCGGGATGCCGGGCTACCCGATCGCTGCTATGACGACCGTCCGGGAGCTCACCCTCCCCCTGCTCGCGGAGTGGGGATTTTCCGCCCGGCCCGGGGAGCGCCTCCGCGCCCGGCTCGCGAGGACGATCCAGACCGATCCTGGATTTGATGAGTTTATCTTTCTCACAGTATCCCAGGACGGCGACAGGTATACCGCCATCCCCCTGCCCCGGGGAGCCGGGACGCAGATGACAGTGGTACGCGCAAACGCCTACCTGCACGTCCCCGTGGGCACCGGCAGCATCCACGGGGGCACGGAGGTCGAAGTCCTGCTGACCGGGCCGCTTGCGTCGACCGGGGAGTCGCCAGGGAACCGCGAACCCGCATCGGAACGCCTGGTGCCGGGAGAGGGAGCAGTGCTCCTGGTGAAGAACAGTTCCTGACGGCGCCCTGGGGGTGAAGACCGGGGAGTTTTAGAGGCGAAACACCCGACCGCGCCCCCTTAAATCGACCCCGGCCACCCCATCCATCATCCGTCGCTCGCGCAGGTGTCCATAAGAGCCCGGATACGGGCTTCGAGGTGCGGCAGCCTCTCCTGATACTCCCGTGCGAGCAGGAACGTCCGGACGGCGTCGCCCATCCCCCGGTGGACATCCAGGAGGTGGCGGTACTCCCGGGGGACGGGGTATCGGAAGTGCATCGAGGCGACGGTGGATTCCCCGGCGCGAAAATCGATGAGCCGGGCGAGGCGGTCGAGGGAGAGGACCTGCTTCATACCGAAGCGCCGCCGGATCTCTCGCTGGAGGTCGACCAGCATGCACCCGTCGAGTGAGACCTCTGCGGCCCGAAAGGCTTTTTTCTCCATATCTGCCGCAAAGACGACTATCTCCGGTATATCTCCTGCTGAGAGGACCGATTCCATAAAGAGCCGGAGATCGGCAAACGCTTTTTGGGCGGTCTCTTCTGCCGCCGGCACCTCGCCGTCGGAGACCCGAAAGGAGTGGTTGTAGGCCATCCCATACTCGCCGCGGCCCATGTTCGCCACAGTCGTCGCGACACCGGTGGTCTTGCCGCAGGGGTCGGTCACCTTCTTCCATATCTCAACGTCGATGTCGTACCGGAACTGCTCCCCGACATAGCTGACGCTGTCATCCTCCGGCCGGTGGACGACCGCACCTATCTCAATCGGCATCATGACCGCCCGGCAGGTGCCGTAGACGTACCCGAACTCGATGTCCAGGTAGACGCTCCCGCCGTCCTCGCCCCTCACGGACAGAACCACAGGTAGATATCTCTTTTCCCGACGACGAAAAGGTTTCCCGCCGTCCCATCTCCGGCAAAGGTTTATCGGGCAGGACGAAAGCCATTCTATAGAAGAGCGGCAGGATACCCCTGCCCCCGACCACCATGAGACTTGCCACTATAAGAGAAAAACTTCGTATCGGCAACCTCTTCGGCCAGAAACCTCCCGAGCGCCGGGAGCCCGCCGGCCATGACCGGGAGGCGGAGGTGCGCGCGCTCCTCGCCACCCCCCCATTCGGGATCACCGACGTCCGCAACGCGGCCCTCCCCCTCTACGACCGGGCGCTGACCCACCGGTCGTACGCAAACAGCGGCGAGTACCCGATAACGACTGTCGACGACAACGAGCGGCTCGAGTTCCTGGGGAACTACGTCCTCGACTTCATCATCGCCGACCACCTCTACGGCGAGTACGACCTCCCGCCCGGCGAGATGAACCGGAGGCTCCAGGTGACGAGAAACACGAAACTCGCCGATGTCGTGCTCCAGCAGGGTCTCGGTATCGACGGCATCATCAGGAGAAAAGGACAGGCTCTGACCGAATCCATCATCGCCGACGCGTTCGAGGCCCTGATCGGCGCCATCTACCTTGACCGCGGCCTCGCTGCGGCCCGGGAAGTGGTTCTCGCCATATTTGAGGACGAGATAGCGGAGTGCGACACCCGCCGCAACTACCGGGGGAGGCTCCAGGAGTACGCCGCCCGGAAGGATCTCGGCGGGATCGGGTATGCCTACCGCCGGACCGGCCCGGGGAACTCCCCGGTCTGGGCCGCCCGGGTAACCGTTGGGGGGGCTCTCCTCGGAGAGGGAGAGGCGCCGACCAAGCAGGGAGCGGCAATGCTCGCGGCAAGAGAGGCGCTCGGCCGCCTCGGGGAGGAGTGAGAGGGTGCAGCCGGCCGGGCGGGACGCGACCGTCGCCGTCGTCAGGTGCGACGGCTATGGGCGGGACGAGATCGATACAGCCGTCCGCCGCGCGGTCGATCTTCTCGGCGGCACCGGGAGGTTCGTATCGCCGGGACAGAGGATCCTCCTCAAACCGAACCTCCTGCAGGGGCAGGAGCCGGAACGGTGCGTCACCACCCACCCGGCGGTCGTCGCT
>JALNXI010000052.1 GCA_023230425.1 Methanoculleus sp.
TTGGGCGTTCACCAGGCTCGCTGAATATTGTTCATTGGTCGAAGCTACTATGTGTTTCTCTGGAGAGGGCATAAATCTGCGCACATTTGCCGGTCTTCTCTGCACCTGCCTCGTGCCGGGCGAACTCGCGCTCTCCTCACTACAGGTACCGGCAGATGAGGCAGATCGTCTTTGCGTCGACGATCCTGCCGTCTGCGATCATCGCCGCGAGGTCGGCTATGGGAACGCGGACGACCTCGATCACTTCATCGTCGTCCATCCCGTAGTCGGAGCAGGGTGAGAGCCCCTCTGCGAGGTAGAGCCAGATACGCTCGTCGGTGTAGCCAGGAGAGGAGTATATCCAGCCCATCGCGGCGAACGTCTCTGCCTTCATCCCGGTCTCCTCGATCAGCTCCCGGCGGGCGGTCTCGGGAGGCTCCTCGCCCTCATCGATGGTGCCTGCCGGCGCTTCGAGGATATAGTCGTCGATGGCGAACCGGTACTGCCGGATGAGGTAGCAGTCGTCCCCCTCGATCGGGAGGATCGCGACCGCCCCGCCCGGGTGGACGACCACCCGCTCCTTTCTCTCCCCGTTCGGCAGGGTGATCTCTCTCTTCTCGATGGTAAGCCGCTTGCCTCTGTAGACCTCCATGGTTACTCCTCGTAGTCGATCGGGTCCGGGCATCCAATGGCCGCAAACGCCTCCCTGCGATAGTGGCAGGAGGAGCAGACCCCGCACGCCCGGTCGTTGTTCTGGTAGCAGGACCAGGTATGCTCGTAAGGGACCCCGAGTGCAAGGCCCACCCGGAGGATCTCCGCCTTCGTCATCCGGACGAAGGGCGTCATGAGGGTGATCCGCGGCTCTGCCGCCGTGCCGAGGTCGACCACCCGCTGGAACGCTTCGATGAACTCCGGGCGGCAGTCGGGATACCCCGGGTAGTCCCCGGTCTGGACGCCGATGAAGATCGCCTCCGCCCGCCGGGCTTCCGCGAGGCTGGTCGCGATGGCGAGAAGGTTGGCATTGCGGAAAGGAACGTAGGTGGCCGGCACCCCCTCCTGCTCTCCGGTATACTCCTCGACCGCGATCGCAGTGTCCGTCAGGCTCGAGGCCCCGATCTTCTTGAAATGTTCGAGGCTGATCTCGACGAAGTCTCGCGCGCCAAGCATCCGGGCGACGGTCCGGGCGCACGTTCGCTCCTTTGCCTCGGTTCGCTGGCCGTAGGTGAAGTGGAGTGCGATGATATCGTAACCCATATCCTTTGCTACATAGGCGAGCGTGGTGGAGTCCATGCCTCCCGAGAGAAGACAGACTGCTTTCATCATTTTACTCCCAGGATCTTGTGGAGTTGTACCTGGAGCCTCACCGGGAGGTTCTCCTTGACGATGTAGTCCGCGATGGCGCGGTAGTCGGACCCCTCCACCGGCGATATGAAGATCTCGCCCCGGATCTGGCATTGGGTCATCACTGCCCGGGCGTAGAGGAGATCGTTGTCGTCCGCCACCACGAACTTGACGCAGTCGCGAGGGGTGATGAAGGGGAGGAGCGATAGATCGCTCCTCTCCCCTGATGAGGGGCACTTGACGTCCATGCAGATGGAGGCGTACGGCTGCAGATCCCGGAAGTCCCGTGTGCCGTTCGTCTCGATCTCGACGGTGTAACCGTGAAGGTGGAACTTCTTGAGGAGCTCGAGGACCTCCTCCCGCTGCAGGAGCGGTTCTCCGCCGGTGATGCAGATCTGCCTTCCATTGAGGAGCCAGACCCTGTCGAGGACCTCTATGACGCTCATCTTCTCCCCGCCTTCCCAGGCGTAGGAGGTGTCGCACCAGGCGCACCGGAGGTTGCACCCGGCGAGCCTGATGAAGGTGCAGGGCCGCCCCTGGCTCTTTCCCTCCCCCTGGAGGCTCCGAAAGATCTCACTGACGATCATACGTGCGCTCTGCGTAACAGGTCGTCGATTCCCAGACCCGAATCTTTGCCACGCGGGCATCGTGGCCCTGCAACGCGGCTTCGGCATCGATCAGATCCGCGATCAGTCCGGCGAGGAGTTCGCTTGTCGGGTCGCCGGGAGTGGTGACGATCGGGTGAAACGCTTCGATGCTCGCCGCCATAGGGTCGTCTGCGTTGAGGATCACCTGATGGTCGAACCGCCCGACAACTTCTTTAATGCAGTTGTAGTCAAGGACGATCCCGGTGCGCTCATCCGCCGTTCCCTCGACCCAGACCTCTACCCGCCACTGGTGGCCGTGCAACCGGAAACACTTCCCCCGATAGTGGATCAGGCGGTGGGTCGCCTCGAAAAAGATCTCTTTGTATATCCGGGTTTTCATCAGTGAAGGTTGCCCGCCAGGATATAATATTATATCAGCTCCCGATCAAATAACTAGGGCGAAAGATCGGCGCGCAAGCGGGTTCCACAATATATAAATCCGTAACGCGCGTTGCTTTATAGCACACCAGGAGTTGCTCCTATCCACAAATTCAACCGATACGAGGGTATTCGATGGGAAATGGTAAATTTGCAGCCCGAAAATTGAAGCGCGACGCCAAGGGTCGCAGATGGCATGATCCAGTCTACGCCCGGCGTCAGCTCGGACTCGATGTGAAATCTGACCCCCTTGAGGGAGCACCGCAGGCACGCGGGATTGTTCTCGAGAAGGTGGGTGTTGAGGCAAAGCAGCCGAACTCTGCGATCCGTAAGTGCGTCCGCGTACAGCTGATCAAGAACGGTCGCCAGGTGACCGCGTTCGCTGTCGGCGACGGTGCCATTAACTTCATCGACGAGCACGATGAGGTCGAGATCGAGGGCATCGGCGGCAGGCTGGGCAGGTCGATGGGTGATATCCCCGGTGTCCGGTTTGTCGTGAGCAAGGTGAACAACGTCAGCCTGCGTGAAATGGTCACCGGGCGGAAGGAGAAACCGCGGAGGTAAGTAGCATGGCAGAAGCTGAAGTAGTAGAGTCGGGAACTCAGGCCCAGCAGCTCCTCTTTAACCGATGGGATGTGAGCGAGGTAGAGATCCAGGATCCGAGCCTTGCCCGTTACGTGAACCTGCACACAATGATCGTGCCGCACTCCTGCGGCAAGCTCGTCGGCCAGCAGTTCAACAAGAGCAACATGCTGATCGTTGAGCGCCTGATCAACAAACTGATGCAGAGCGGGAACAACACCGGCAAGAAGGAACTCGCCATCCGCATCGTCCGGGAATCCTTCGAGATCATCAACAAGAAGACCAAGAAGAACCCGGTTCAGGTGCTCGTGGACGCAGTCGCGAACACCGGCCCCCGTGAGGAGACCGTCCGGCTGAAGTACGGCGGTATCAACGTCCCGAAGTCGGTCGATACCGCGCCCCAGCGTCGTGTCGATATTGCCCTGAGGTTCATCACTGCCGGTGTCCTGCAGGCGAGCCACAAGAAGAAGAAGACCGTAAGCGAGGCGCTCGCCGAGGAACTGATCGCAGCCGCGAACGGCGACACCCGCTCCTACGCTGTCTCGAAGAAAGAAGAGAGAGAACGTATCGCAAAGGCCGCCCGTTAAAACTCCCTATTACTTTTTTGGTGTAATCTATGACCAGACGAAAGAAGATGGTAGAGCGGGTGACAGAGCTGATGGACAATCCGGAGCACATCCGGAACATCGGTATCGTCGCCCACATCGATCACGGAAAGACAACCCTTTCAGACAACCTGCTCGCAGGGGCAGGCATGATCAGCGAGGAACTCGCCGGCAGGCAGCTCTTCATGGACTCCGATGAGGAGGAACAGGCACGCGGCATCACCATCGATGCAAGCAACGTCTCGATGGTCCACGAATACGGCGGCGAGGAATACCTGATCAATATGATCGATACCCCCGGCCACGTGGACTTCGGTGGTGACGTGACCCGCGCTATGCGTGCTGTTGACGGCGCCGTCGTCGTAGTTGACGCCGTCGAGGGAACCATGCCCCAGACCGAGACGGTACTCCGGCAGGCGCTCAAGGAGGGTGTCCGTCCGGTTCTCTTCATCAACAAGGTGGACCGGCTCATCAACGAGCTGAAGGTGGACGAGCAGGAGATGCAGATCCGCCTCGCAAAGGTGATCGACAAGGTCAACAAGTTGATCAAGGGCATGAACGAGAAGATGTACAACGCCGGCTGGAAGCTGGATGCCGCGAAGGGCACCGTCGCCTTCGGTTCTGCGCTCTACAACTGGGCCGTCTCCGCTCCCTACATGAAGAAGAGCGGTGTCTCGTTCAAGGATGTCTATGATAAGTGCAACAGCGGCGACATGAAGTGGCTCTCGAAGAACAGCCCCCTGCACGCCGTGCTCCTCGATATGGTGGTCAAGCACCTGCCGAATCCTCTCCAGGCCCAGGAACGGCGTATCCACATCATCTGGCACGGCGACTACACCACTCCTGAGGGCAAGGCAATGCTCAATTGCGACCCGAACGGGCCCGTCTGCCTGATGGTCACCGATATATCGTTTGACCCGCATGCAGGCGAGGTTGCTACCGGCCGTCTCTTCTCGGGAACGCTCCGCCGGGGCACCGAATGCTACATCATGGGTTCGGCAAAGCGCTCAAACCGCCTCGCTCAGGTCGGCATCTTCATGGGTGCCGAGCGGATTGAGGTGGACGGATTGGCCGCCGGCAACATTGCCGCCGTGACAGGGTTAAAGGACGCCATCGTTGGCTCTACCGTCACGACGCTCGTCGATATGATCCCCTTCGAGTCGCTGAAGCACTACTCCGAGCCGGTCATGACCGTCGCCGTCGAGGCGAAGAGCATGAAGGATCTCCCGAAGCTCGTCGAGGTTCTCCGCCAGGTGGCGAAGGAAGACCCGACGGTGCAGGTCTCGATCAACGAGGAGACCGGCGAGCACCTGATCAGCGGCATGGGCGAACTCCATCTCGAGATCATCACCGGCCGTATCAAGCGCGACAAGGGCGTCGATATCCTCACCTCCCCGCCGATCGTTGTCTACCGCGAGACGATCACGGGCGCGGCAGGTCCGGTCGAAGGGAAGTCGCCAAACCGCCACAACCGGTTCTACATTGAACTCGAGCCGATGGATCCAGAGATCGTGAAGCTGATCCAGCAGGGCGAGATCTCGATGCACCAACAGGCGGTGGAGCGGCGCGATGCCCTCGTTGCCGCCGGTATGGATAAGGATGAGGCTAAGAACGTCAAGGCGATTGAGGGCACCAACATGTTCATCGATATGACGAAGGGTATCCAGTACCTGAACGAGACGATGGAACTGGTCCTCGATGGCTGGCGTGAAGCGCTCCGCGGCGGCCCCCTCGCCGACGAACTGGTCCAGAATCTGAAGATCCGGCTGGTGGACGTGAAACTCCACGAGGATGCTATCCACCGCGGCCCCGCCCAGGTCATCCCGGCGGTCAGGAGCGCCGTCAAGGCAGGCCTGCTGATGGGCGGCGACTCACTCCTCGAACCTATTCAGAAGATCCAGATCACGGTCCCGACCGACCAGATGGGTGCGGCAACCTCGCAGATCCAGGGTCGGCGCGGCCAGGTCTTCGATATGCTGAGCGAAGGCGATACGATGACGATCGTCGGCAGGGCGCCGGTCGCTGAACTCTTCGGGTTTGCCGGAGATGTCCGGTCGGCCACGGAAGGCCGCGCGATGTGGAACACCGAGTTCGCCGGGTTCGAACTGATCCCCTCCGGCATCGTGGGCGATGTTGTCAAGAGCATCCGGCAGCGCAAGGGCTTGAAGGAACAGATCCCGCGGCCGGAAGATTATCTGGCGTAACGAGAATCGAATACCCTCTTTCTTCATTTTTGCCCGGGCGGGCAGGTGTGTTGGCCGAAGGTAACCTGCTCTGGTAAGCGATAATAACTTCGCGGGGTATCCGGTCACCAGGCTTGAAGCAATCGTCGTTGGGCACACCGATGACCCTGGCGACCTCCTTGTCAGCCATAATCAATCCCTGTCCCGCTCTTTCTCCCTGACCGAATCATTGATGTGGAGAGACGGCATCTCACGGTAGGAACGCCATGAAGACCGCTGACCTGGGCATGCAGGCCCCCGCCGGGAGGGGGAGCGGGCAGGCTACCCGGTCTCCGGCACAGAAGACGGAGAGCGGCGCCGACCGCTACCTGCCGGCGGTCATCCCTGTGCCGCTCAGCCTGACCACCGCGTTCATCGTCAGGGACCGGGGCGTGCTGCTGATCGACACCGGCAACCCCGGGGATGGGGCAACCATCCTGGCCGCGATGAGGAAGGCCGGCATCAGGCCTGACGATCTCTCCCTGATCCTCGTCACCCACGGCCATCCAGGTCACTACGGGAGCGCCGAGATGCTCCGGGAACTGACTGGTGCACCGGTCGCCGTTCATTCGGCCGACGCCGGTGTCATGCGCTTCGGGCTTACCGGGCTGCTCTTTCCCGGTTGCATCATCCCGCGCCTGATAGGGTTTGCAACAGGGAGGGTGAGTGCCCCCGGTTCAGGTGGTGTTGAGCCTGACATCATCGTCGAGGGCACCGCCAACCTTGCGGCCTTCGGGGTCCGGGGCAGGGTCATCCCCACACCGGGCCATACCCCGGGCTCGGTCTCGATCCTCATCGCCGGCGGCACCGCCATCATCGGTGACCTCCTCTCTGCTCTGCTCCCCGGCGGGCGGCCCCGGCTCCCCTTCCGGACGGGCGACCCCGCGGCGGCACGGAAGAGCCTCCGGGCACTCCTCGCCTTCGGGCCGGAATGGGTCTACGCGGCACACGGAGGCCCGTGGTCGGGGGCAGAGATCCGGAGGCGGTTCGGATACGGATGGTGACGGTGGGAGGGTATACCGGAGGGTTTTTCTTGTCAACCATGAGACAGATCTATGGTTGACATCAGGGGCCCAGCCCCTGATACGATGGAGCGTAAACGGATATGGTACGGATACCGCAATGCATGAGCACCCAGCACCCTGACAACGTCAACCTGCCGTTCTTCGCCGAGAGTCCGGAGCTCGGCGGGGAAGACGAGGTCCAGGAGGCGTACTACGCCTACTCCCACCTGGGGTGCAGCGAGCAGATGTGGGACTGCGAGGGCAAAGAGGTCGACAACTTTGTGGTCCGGAAACTCCTCTCCCGGTACGATACCTACTTCCGGGAGAAGAAACTCGGCCGGGACGTCTTCCTGACGCTCCGGGTCCCGAACCCCGAGGTCGAGACGGCCGAGGCGAAGATACTCCTCGAGACGCTCGAGAGCATCCCGCGGTCGTTCGATACGGCGTGCCTCTTCTACGGGGATGAATGCCCCCCGATCTTCGAGGTGATCCTCCCGATGACGGCGTCCCATACCGCCATCGACAACATCTACCGCTACTACACCGATATCGTCGTCGGGAAACAGGAACGGAGCCTCGGCGAGGGCGGGATGACCATCGCGGACTGGATCGGGAGGTTCCGGCCGGACCGGATCAACGTCATCCCGCTCTTTGAGGAGATGGACCACATGCTGGATGCGCACAACGTGGTCAGGCGCTACCTCGAAGGCAAGGATATCGCCCACCAGCGCGTCTTCCTTGCCCGTTCCGACCCGGCGATGAACTACGGGCTCATCAGCGCGGTCCTCCTGAACAAGATCGCGCTCCAGCACCTCGAGGAGGTCTCGGAGGAGACGGGGACCCGGATATATCCAATCATAGGCGTGGGTTCGGCGCCTTTCAGGGGCGGCCTCTCTCCCGGGACCGTCGACCGGGTTACCGCCGAGTACCCAAGCGTCCACACGTTCACCGTCCAGTCGGCGTTCAAGTACGACCACCCGCTTGAGGTTGTCCAGAACGCGGTTCGTACGCTGGAGGAGCGGAGGCCCGGCAGGGCCCGGCCTATCGATGAGAAGGCGGCACTCGACCTGATGGTGAGATACACGCGGGCATACGAGCGACGGCTTGGGCCGCTTGCCCCCCTGATCAACCGGGTTGCGCGGTATATTCCCGAGAGGCGGAAGCGGAAACTGCACATCGGCCTCTTCGGGTATGCCCGGAGCACCGGTGGGATCACCCTGCCGCGGGCGATCAAGTTCACCGCTGCCCTCTACTCCGTCGGCCTCCCTCCCGAACTCCTCGGCCTGGATGCGCTGGACGAGGCAGATATCGGGTTCGTCAGGGAGACCTACGTCAACTTCGATGAGGACCTGAAGACAGCCGCCCGCTTCCTCAACACGGAGACCGGGTTCGTTCCGCGTGAACTCGCGAGCCGGGTGGCCGATCTCGTGGATGTTGAACCGGACGAGGAGCATGCGGAGATCACGGGTGAGATAGCCCGGGTGCTTCGCGATAACGATACCGGGAGACTGACATCGCTTATCCTCTCGGCCGCGCACCGGCGGAAATTCCTGGGGTGACCGGGGATGCCCTGCCGTGCCGGGAAGATGCTGAAAAGTGGGTGAGTGTTCACCCTCCCCGCAAACGTGCGGGGGAGAGCGTACAGGGTGGTCACTCGATGGTAAACGCCATCGCGAACGTGGTCTCGTTCCCGGTCACGTTCTCCCAGGGCCGCTTGTAGATCGCGGAAAACTCGGCGGCGCCCTTCTCGGCGGCGAGGTACTGCCACTCGTGCACGCCTCCGGCGCCCACGAGCCCGGTCTCCGGCTCGAAGAATGTGTCGTTCACGTACGAGAGCCCGCGGGCTGAGGTGACGTTCCAGGAGTATCCGGTCGTCGGGTTCTCGGCGAGGCTGATGATGATCTTGCTCCCGGTCGGGAGGGTGACAGTTTCATTGTTGTTTGTCTCATTGAAGGCGAACTCTTCCGCCGGGGCGGGTGTGGTCGTCACCGCGGCAGGTGTGGTCGCCACCGGAGTGGGTGTCTCGGTCACGTTCACCGGTTCCGTCGGTTGCGACGTGCAACCGGCCATGAGCATGCACAATACAAGGAATCCTGCAATCAGGATGCCGTAGATGTTCTTTACCTGAACCATACGGTAAGGTCGCCCAGATGTCATAAATACCTTCTTAAACCGCCCGGTCCGCACCAGCCGCAGGGGATCCCACCGCGAGCGTTCCGGAAGAGATCGGTCGCCGCTCAAGAGAAAGACTACACAGACCCGAAAACGTATTCTGGCCGGTTTCGCCTGTCATTAATGGAGAATAGCAACGTATAAATACTTTTCTGGTATTTAGATTCCCCTGAGGGCATGATTGTGAAAACCTCCCCCCTGAAATTGATCTTCCCGGCGCTCGTTTTGGTGCTCGGGATCTGCCTCTGCATGACGGCAGGCTGCACGTCGGATTCATCAGATACGACCACACCGGAGGCGACTACTGCGGCCACCCCTGCGGCCACGACGGCTCCTGCTGCTGGCACCACTGTCTCCGGGGCTGCCAAAGGAAGCGTAACCGCGGTTCCGTTTGCGACCCTGATACCGTTCCTGCCGGGCGCGCCCGCAGGCTGGACTGCCGACGAGCCTGCCGGAGCTTCCTGGACGATCGAGGACGGTCAGTGGACCTGGGCAACCCGGGAATACAGCAAGGACGATGCCAGGGCAACGATCCTGATCCAGGACTCGGCCTACTACGATGTGGGCTACTGGGAGTCGTGGGACTCGCTCGTCGCATTCGAGACGACCGAGGGCTACTACAAGCAGAACAAGGTCGGTGGCTACCCAGCCTGGGAGGTCTTCACCAAACCTGCCTCCTACGGTACCTGGGTCGGCGTGAATGAACGGTTCATGGTCTACATCAGTGTTGAGGATGGTTCCAGGCAGGATCTCGATGCGTTCGTAAATGCCATCAACTACGATGGCATTGCGAACCTGAAGTAACCCGAAACCCCACTTTTTTCGCCGGGCAAGGGTTAGGGGCCCGGCATGGCCGTGATGATGTAGTGGTACGGCCCTGACTCTGCGATCGCCGTAACCCGGAGCCCCGCCTCTGCCATCAGCGACGCCGCATGCTCCGTGCTGAACTTCTTTGCGGGCGGCGGGCCGATGGGGAGGGGTTCCTTCTTCCAGTCCACGTCGACGATCAGGCCTGCAGGAGATGCCATCCTCTTTGCGTTGGCGAGCACCCGGATCGGGTCGGCGAAGTCGTGGAGGTCGATGCCAAAGAAGATGACGTCCGCACAGCCCTCACAGAGGACGATCTCTTCGGCCATCCCCTGGTGGAGGACGACGTTGCCGAGCCCCTCGCTGAACGCTTTCTCCTGCAGCAGGACCAGCGCTTCGGCGTCGATGTCGATCCCGCAGACGCGGCCGTGCGGCCCGACCATCCGTGCTGCAGGGAGTGCGAAGAACCCGTCCCCGCACCCGACATCGATGAAGGTGCCTCCGGGAGCAAGCCCGATCCCCTCAAGGATGGACTCGGGGTGCTGCCAGAGCCTGCGGGCGGCCTCATCTTCACGCGAGTGTCTCCGTGAATGCATATGATGCACCAACCGGTCCCGGTGGCGTGCATCACTGAAGAACCTGCTGTTCCCCGGTAGCGGGGCTCCGGACGACCAGGGTGAATCGTCAAAAAAGAGCGCCCGGGAGCCTGCCGCTCCCGTCACTTCACTGCCTTGCGGATCTTCTCCTGCACTTCCGGCTGCTCCAGGTTCATCTGGTGGGCGGTCTGGATATGCCCTTCGACCCGCTTCATCAACTCATTCTCACTCTCTGCCTTCTCCTCAAACTCGCACGCAAGGCCAAGGTCTTTGCATCTGAACGTCTTGACATTCTGCATCCCTCTCACCGACCGGAGTTGTATACTGGGGATGTTATAAAAATATCGTCATCTTTTTTCTGCCGTAACCCCTCCGGCGCGGCCTGTACAGCCGGGTGCACCTGGCCCGGCCCCACCCTGTCGCTCCAGCACAGTCACCGTGCGGCCCTCCGCGACGCGCGGCTGGCCCTCCGTCAGTGGAATTACGCCTCCCCAC
>JALNXI010000053.1 GCA_023230425.1 Methanoculleus sp.
TTTCGTAGGGCACTACCAACGAAAGAGGTAGGCCGTCGTACCCGGGATCGCTCCAGCTCCTGAGCATCCGCTGGAATAGTTATCGGCGACGATGCTTCTGCCCCACCCACGTCACGGGTGCGCACAGGTCGGGTGGCGATGAGCCCGGATCAGGCCCGCCGCTTCACTTCATCCAGGAGCTCGCGACGGACGCCCTCGATGCGCTCATTCACCATCCGGGCGAGGGGTTCGTCCTCGCAGTGACCGTAAAATGGGGTCTCCCGGCGCCGTACCTCCTCGAGCGTTCTGGCCTTTGTCAGTTCCCCGATGACGGACTGGGCCATATTCGAGTACTCACCGCAGTCAACCTTCTCCTTAAGCCACCGGTAGAGGTGGCCCGGCAGCCGCACACCCACCTGCTTGCTTGAGACGTTATCGGGAGACTCCATCTTTCCCTATTCAGGTATCCCGGCAGAACAATTATATTGCACGGTTATTATTTTTCCAGCAAGATACCAATAGATACCTATAGGTATCATTAAGCAGCTGGGGCCCTCATAGAGGTGTATGAGACAGAGCAGGCCAGTCGGCCTGTGCCTGCCGGAAAGCGTTCGACAGGCGCGAAAGGCACGGGATAGCACCATCCCGAAGAGGAGCAACCTCACCGAAGACAGGGGGATTGGTGCGTGCGCGCGTTAGATAGGATCCGGAAGACAGCGCACCCGCCGGATGACGCCGGGGAGGACGCATCTACTCCCTGCCCCTTCTGCGGGTGCCGGCACCACATCGAAGACATCGTCGCTGCCGGCCAGGGGGCGCATGACGTCCATCAGTGTCTCCGGTGCGGCCGCCAGTTCGAGGACTCCGGGCCGGCGTGCCCCCGGTGCGGATCCCCGGGAGAACTTCTCGGGGATGTCATTGCCCCGGGCCGGGGCCTGTACGCACAGTACCGGTGCTATGGGTGCGGTCACGGGTTTATGGTGCGAATGAATGACGATGAAGACGCCCACCAGACCTGACAACGTAGTGGGCCCGGGACCATCCACCCAATCTACCCCGGGTCTTGTGCCGGGGCTCCCGCAACGATAAAAAAAGGAGGGGGTGATTACGTCCCGATCGTCCAGCTGCTCATATATGTTTCCTGCTCGGGCGTCAGCCGGTCGATCGAGAGGCCGAGCGAGGCAAGCTTCAGCCGTGCCACCCCCTCATCGATGACGGACGGGACGTCGTGCACGCCGGGAGCGAGATCGCGGCCGTGCTTTGCAATGAACTCGGCAGAGAGCGCCTGGACGGCGAAACTCAGATCCATCACCTCGATCGGGTGGCCCATACCTTTCGGCGTTGCGAGGTTGACGAGCCTTCCTTCGGCTAGGACGTGGATGGCCTTCCCGTCGAGCATATAGGTGTCGATGCCGTCCCGGTGGACAATGGAGTCCGCGTGCGACGCGAGCCACTCGACGTCAATCTCCACGTTGAAGTGGCCGGCGTTGGCAAGGATAGCCCCGTCCTGCAGGTTCGGGAAGTGCTGCCCGGTGATGATGCTTGTATTCCCCGTGGTGGTGACGAAGATGTCGCCGAGGGGTGCCGCCTGGTCCATCGTCATGACGTCAAACCCATCCATGTGCGCCTGTAGCGCCCGGCGGGGATCGACCTCGGTCACGATGACGCGGGCGCCGATGCTCCGCGCCTTCTGTGCAAGCCCCCGGCCGCAATAGCCGTAGCCTGCGACGACGAACCGTTTGCCGGCGATGAGGACGTTTGTCGTTATCATGATCGATGCAAGCGAACTCTCCCCGGTGCCGTGGACGTTGTCGAAGAAGTGCTTCATCGGGGTATCGTTGACGGCGATGACCGGGAATTTGAGCGCTCCATCCCGGGCCATAGCGCGGAGCCGGTGGATGCCGGTCGTGGTCTCCTCGCACCCGCCGATGATCGAGTCCAGCACCTCCTGTCGCTCGGTGTGGATGCGGAAGATCAGGTCCATGCCGTCGTCGATGGTGATTGCAGGCCTGGCATCGAGCACCCGGTCGATGGCCCCATAATATTCCTCGACACCGGCTCCCCGCCGAGCATACGAGTGAATCCCCTCACGGGTATTGAGCGCCGCCGAGACGTCGTCCTGGGTCGAGAGGGGGTTGCACCCCGTGATGTACACCTCTGCACCGCCTGCCGCCAGAGTCTCGACCAGCACCGCCGTCTTTGCCTCAACATGCAGGGCCATGCCGATGGTCATGCCGGAAAAAGGCCTCTCCTCGGTAAACCGCTCCCGAATGGACGAGAGTACCGGCATATACTGCCGTGCCCACGCAATTTTAAAATCACCAGACTTCATCAAAACCACCAGACCGATTTCCTGCCCGGACATACCTCCGGTTTGTCTTTAAAAGTATCTTCTCGCATTACTTAAACCTGAGGGCACTATAGCAATTTACCTCACGGGGTACCGGCGCGGCCCTGGAGGGTCTGGCTCCAGTTCCCCCATAGTTTGCACACACCGCTGGATAACCGCTGGCGACCTCCTCCCTCTCGCGGGAACAATACCCCGGCACCTCCCGCACACCCCCCACCCACAACCAAACCCTCATCATCCATCGCCTCCCACCCATGTACCCATGGTTCTGACGAAGCGGATCATTCCCTGCCTGGACCTCAAGGACGGGCGGGTTGTCAAAGGCACGCACTTCGTCGGCCTGCGCGACGCGGGCGATCCCGTCGCGCTGGCCCAGCGCTACAACGAGCAGGGTGCGGATGAGGTGGTATTCCTTGATATCGCTGCCTCAACGGAACAGCGGCGCACGATCATCGACGTCGTGCAACGGGCGGCGGACGAACTCTTCCTCCCGCTCACCGTCGGCGGCGGCATCCGGACAATCGACGACATGACGCAGATCCTTCGGGCGGGTGCGGATAAGGTGAGCATCAACTCAAGCGCCGTCCAGGACCCGGAACTGATCTCGCGGGGCGCAGAGCGGTTCGGCACCCAGTGTATCGTCGTCGCCGTGGACGTCAGGCGAAACTACGACATGGAGCCGGAGAGGACCCCCATCACCCTCGCCGGCGGGCGGGAGTGCTGGTACGAGGTCGTGACCCACGGCGGGAGCCGGGCCACGGGACTTGACGCTATCGCCTGGGCAGCAGAGGTCGAGGAGCGCGGGGCCGGCGAGATCCTCCTCACCAGCATGGAGACCGATGGGACGAAGGAAGGGTTTGACATCCCGGTCACGAGAGCGGTCTCAGAGGCAGTCGGCATCCCGGTGATCGCGAGCGGCGGCGTGGGCACGCTCGAGCACTTCTACGAAGGGTTTACAAGAGGGAAGGCTGACGCCTGCCTCGCGGCAAGCGTCTTCCACTACGGAGAGTTCACCGTCCGCCAGGTGAAGGAGTACCTGGCGGGACGGGGTATCCCGGTACGGCTGTAAGGTCAAGCGCCAGCGCCGCCACCGGGTGCTCGAGGTCGAACGCGTTCAGGACCGCCGGGTGGATCTCCCCGAACACCCCGACTTTTCTTCCACCGACGATGATGTCCCCGCGGCGACCATCGAGGAATGCGGGATCAGCCGATTCGACGACCGTGTACTGGAGCGAGAGTTCCCGGCAGAGAACATCCGCCGCCGCATACGCCTCGGAGAAGTCAGCCGCGGGATGTATGCTGACCGCGGCAACCTTCTGATACGTTACGCAGGCCTCGACCACGTCACCCACCGCAAAGAGCCGTTGGGGGAGCTCACGGTGCTTGTTCGCCTGGAGCATCTCCAGGAGCAGCCCGAGGAGGTCGGTCCGGACCACCGTCTGCTCTTCGCTGATCGGGTGGAGCAGCCGCAGGGTTCCGGGGGAGGGTTCTCGCTGCATATTCGCGTAGAGCACCCGCTCGTTCGTAAGGGTGAATGGCATCATCTCAAGGTAGCCGAGGCCGACCATCACCGACCGGACGGCCCTTGCTATAGCGGTGATCGGGTGCTCCTCTGCGACGGTAGAGGTTGCCGGGAGGGCGGCATCGAAGTTCTCGATGCCATAGGCGATCGCCACGTCCTCAAAGATGTCCCAGTCATGGAGGATGTCTGAGCGGTAGCAGGGGACGAGGACCCTGACTCGAGAGTCCCCGTCGGGCTCGGCACCGAACCGCATCCTGCCGAGGAGCCGCGTCATATCCTGCACCGAGAGGGGGAGGCCGAGGAGGGAGGCGCATTCCTCGACCGATACAACCCGTTCTGCCGGCGCGAGCGTGGGCATCTCCTGTCCGTCGACGGTGACCATCTCGATCGTCGCCCCGGCCTCGGCGAGCGCTGTGCATATGATGTTCACCGCCGTCATCACCGCTTTTTTGTCGGTGCCGGTGCAGTCGAGCAGGATATTTCTGGTCGCCGTCGTGACCCTCGTCAACTCGCCGTTGATGATGGGGGGGAAGGAGAGCACCCGGTCATCGGCATCGACGATCAGCGGGAACCGGGAGAAGCCCTCTACCAGGTGGGCGTAATCCCGGCCCTTCGGATGGTCGGTGAGGATCTCCTCAAGGGTCATCTCCCGCTCGAAGTCCAGCGGAACGAAGGACCGGTCGCGAGGGGAGGCGATGTAGCGGAAGGGCGGCGTGACCGCGTCGAGGTCATGGACGCCAATCGCCACCTTGCCCCGACCGCGACCGACCGCCCAGTGGAGGGCCTCCTGGAGGCTCATCAGGCTCTCGATCGCCTCTTCGTCGAGGTCTACGTTCCGGATCACCGCTGAGGCGAGGCACGGCCTGATATCGGCGAGACCCGGGTCTACCGAGAAGGTGATGCCGGAAGGGCGGACGGTGTAGACCGGGAGCCCCTCCTCGATACCGAGGAACCCGCGCATCGCCCGGGCGACACCCTCGGCGGAGTAGAGGTCCGGCCGATCCGGGAAGAACTCGACGTCCACATGGTCCTCCTCGATCCGCTCGATGTCGGCCCCGATCATCGGAACACGGTCGATGATCGTTTGCCGGTCGGTCCCGGTCAGCCGCTCCATGTACCGGTAGGGTAACGTGATTATCGCCATATCACCGCCCCCCGCCGTAGGTGGGCGTCTCCCGGACCCACTCGACGTCGCTCCGATAGAGTTGCCTGAGATCGCGGAGCCCGAGCCTCAGCATCGCCACCCGGCTGATCCCGAGGCCCCACGCGAGCACCGGGTGCTCGATCCCGAACGGCGCAGTCACTTCCTGCCGGAATATGCCCGCTCCGCCGAGTTCCACCCAGCCGAGGCCGTCGACATAGACTTCAGGCTCCACGGAGGGCTCGGTGTAGGGGAAGTAGCCGGGGCGGAACCGGACCTTCTCAAAGCCCATCTTCCCGTAGAACTCTTTTAAGTATCCAAGGAGGTGGCGGAAGTTGACCCCTTCGTCCATCACGATGCCTTCGAGCTGCTCGAACTCCGCAAGGTGGGTGGGGTCGATAGCCTCCCGCCGATAGACCCTGCCGATACAGAACGCCTTCACCGGGGGCTTTTGGTGCTCCGCCAGGTGCTGGATGGAGAGGCCCGTCGTGTGGGTCCGAAGCACGCACTGCTCCGCCTTTGCGGCGCTCCAGGTGCCTCCCCACCCGGCTGACGAGGTCTCGCCGCCATGCTCGTGCATGTCGCGGATGTGCTCATACCCCGGCGGGAGCGGCCAGCGTTCGCCGAGGAAGAAGGTGTCCTGCATCTCTCGCGCCGGGTGGTCCTGCGGCTGGAAGAGAGCGTCGAAGTTCCAGAACGAACTCTGCACGATCCCACCCGCCATCTCTGTAAACCCCATATCGAGGAGGACGCGGCGCATCTCATCGAGGAGGCGCTGGTAGGGATGGGTCTTTCCCGGGTAGGCGCGCTTTGGGAGTTTATCCACGTTGTAGCGCCGGAGGGGGAGTTCCTTCCACGCACCGGAGAGGATCTGGTCGCGGGTGAGCGTGCCCACTTCCTCCTGCAGGTCAAGCCCTTTAGCGAGGAGGTCCCGGCCCGAGGGCGTTATCGAGACGGTGTAGGTGACGGTCTCCTCCTCCTGCACAAGCCCGCGTCTCGCGAGGTCGATGACACCCTCGCCGTCCTCGACGGCGCCGCTCTCGCTCGCCCGGGCAAACGCGGCTTCATCAGGCCCCAGGAAGGCGCTGCCGGTCTTCTGCACGACCCCGTCCCGGATGACGACCCAGCCCTTCTTCCGCATCCAGCCGATCCCGATCTTTGCAAGCGGGTGCGCTTGAAGATCCCGCATCGGGATCGCCTCCCCGAAACTCTCGAGCACCTGCCGCTCGGGGAGGCCCTTCCCGACGTAGGCCCGGCCCTCCTCGGTCGGGACATACCGCCGGGAGACGTGCTTCTCCACATCAACAAGCCCCCGCTCGCCGGCGAGGTTCGCGTACTGCACCACCGCCTCCCGGCGGGTATCCATCAGGTCCGCAAGGGTGGCCGCGTCGGCCGACCCGACCGGGCCCAGGGCGACCAGAAGTTTCTTCTCATTCAGCGTCAGTTCCACCGTTCTACCTCCTCTGCAAGGTGTTCGACTGAATCCATCTTATCACGCAAATCCACGAGAAACGCCTGCACACGCTCCAGCGTCTCTTTCTTGCACTGTCCGCAGGTGAGTTCGCCGCTCTCGCACCGGCGCGAGAGGTCGGCGAGTTCCACGTCGTCTTCGAGCATGTGGAAGAGGTTTAAGAGGTAGACCGAGCAGCGGTCAGGCTCGCCCCCAAGGCGCCTCTGCTCCTCAAGCGTCATCCGCCCGCCGGTCAGCGCCGCCATAACCTTCTTCTTGACCGACTTGTCGGACTCGTAGAACCCGAACAAACTCTCAGGCACGCTGCTCGACATCTTTCCGCCCTGGAGTCCGGGCATGAAGATATGGTAGGTCGATGAGGGCAGGTAGAACCCGAACCCCCCATGAGCGATCTCGATCTCCCGTACAGCATCCTCCACCCGGGCCGGCGGCAGGCCCCTGACGTCCACGTGGCCTGCGTACTTCTTCGAGCCCGGGAACGCGCGAGATACGGCCTCAAGGGCCTCTGCCGGTGCGTTCTTCGACCGGACACTGATGTGGTCGCCACGGTCCTCGACCGTGAACATTCTGAGTTTATAGGCCACGTCCCGGGTGAGCCGGATGTGTGGGTCCTGGTCGAGGCCGACCGGGACGACTGTTGGAGCAGGTCCTGCGTCGAGCTGCGGGTAGAGGATGTCGGCCACCTGGGTGACGACGCTCATGGCGTGGGAGAGTGAGGTCTCGGGCCCAAACCCGTATATAGCCGCCAGTTCCGAGAAGTTCACCTTCGTGGAGGCCTCAAACGCGAGATCTTTTAAGCGCTCATTCTTGCTCTGGTAGTAGGTCGTGCCCTCAAACCCGAGGGCAAAGAGGGCCTTGAGGTACTCGCGGCCGAACTCGCGGCACTTCTCCCAGGAGATGCCGCGAACTGCGTGCGCCTCCCGATCCGCGATAGCGACGTAGCCGTTCCCCCCCTGCTGGACGTGCCAGACCACCTCCTTCATCACCATCAGGTGCCCGAGGTGCGGGAGACCCGACGGCATGAAGCCGGTCAGAACGTGAAACGGGGTGCGGTTCCGGATGGCATCGACGACCAGCTGGTAGTCCCGGTGTCCGACGACAATTCCCCTGCGCATAAACGGCGGTACCTCGGGAAGCCTTCGCGCGACCTCACCGATCGACCCGATGCCGAACTCGGCAAAGAGTCGATCCACATCGATGGTCTGGTTACTCGACCACGGATTCATTCCGGACTGCATGATCTGACGCTCACAGTTTTATTCGGGCGAATTCGACGTATCTGATATCGGTATTGTATATGCAGGCAAACAACATCTTCTTTTTGACGCTGTGAGCAAGCCTGACCGAGCGGGAGACGGCGCTCATCGGCGTGGAGGTCCCGGACGGAATGGCGTGGACGAGCATCTCGGAGTGGGTCTTCTTCCCGGAGTAGACACGGAAGTGGTGGCCGAACTTGTATCCGGTTCGGGGGATGTAGCCCTTCTCCCGGAGGTCGGAGAAGACCCGTTCTTTCTCCCGGATCTCGACATCCTTCTCCGCCACCGCATCGAGGAACTGCTCTGCGGTCATCGGCTCCTCATCTCGCGTGATCGAAAGGCACTGCTGGCGCATGAGGAAGATCGATTCGACCGGACGGAGAAGCAACCTCTGGGTGTCGAGCCGTTTGCCGTACCAGTCCTCCTCGAGCGGGGTTCCCGGGGGTAGGTGAGCCAGAGCATAGGTTCCGAAGAGGGAGGCCTGCACCGGTGTGCTGCACCCGGCCGGCTCCCCGAGCCCCGGGAGGTCCTGCACCCGCACCTCATAGTAGGTCTGTTCGTCCTCGTCGTCCACGACCGCGAGGAGGTACTGTTTCCTCATGTTGACCGCAGTGAGCACGTCCTGGCTCACCTGCTCGAAGTCGATGAGGTCCCGTTCGGAGAGGACCCGGATCAGGTACTGGGACTTTCCAACCCCGGGCTTATGGCCGCGACGAAAGACACGGAAGTCGTGCGGGCCGGGCTGAACCACGTAGCCCCGCTCGCGGATGTCGCGGTAGACGAGATACCTGCGGACAAAGTTCGGCTGGCCGGCGAAGAGACCGAGCAGGGTGTCAAAGCCGAAATCTTTCACATCGATCTTGCTGCGCTCCATGAGGTAGAGCGCCTCTTCCGGAGAGAGCCGGAGACCGGTTCCCTCCAGTCTGCCATAGCCGCCCTGCTCGTAGAGTGTGCGTCCTTCGCTACCGAGGCGCACCCAGGTTCCGTCAAATGTCGCCAACACGTGCTAGAACTATTGGGAGTTCACGTTCATTAATGGATTGCCGCACGCCGGTGCACGGGCAAGGGCACCCGACACACAGGAGGAGGAACCACTATGTTTTTTGCGTGCTGCACCGCACCAATGATCGATTCCATGACACAACGATACCGATACTCACGGCGGCCGGGGATGATCATGGCGGCACTGCTCATCGCGGTGGTGCTGACGGCCGTGGTTGCCTCTGCGGCAGAGACCGCCCCACCGGTCGCCTGGAATGTGACATTCTCACCGGAGGAGAACAATAAATTCGATGCCGTTGCAAGCACCGCGGACGGCGGCTACATCGCTCTCGGCTCTGCCCTTACGGAGCTCTTCGGGGGCAGGGAAGACCTGCTGCTCGCAAAGACCGATAGCCGGGGAAACGAGGTATGGATGCAGAGGCTGCCCGCCATGGCGGCAGTCTCTGTTGCAGAGAGCGCCGATGGGAGTTACATTATCGCTGGCTACAACGCCACGACCGGGTCGGAGCAGAACCTCACCCACCAGGGCAGTTCGCTCCTGATCAGGACCGACGCCGCCGGGAAGGAGGAGTGGCGACAGGTTCTACCGGGGGAGAAGGTCTCGGCTGTCCAGCCGACCGCTGACGGTGGGTACGTCGTCAGCGGATGGCTCTGGAACCCTCAAGGGTCGACCGATGATACGACCGCGATCATAACGAAGACCGACGGCAACGGCACGCCTACCTGGAACCGGACGTTCCCCGGCGCCGCCGCGAACGCAGGACTCGTGACCGCCGACGGAGGGTACATCATCGGGGGCACAAAGTCACCCTTCAACAACGACAGAGGGGATGCCTTCCTCGTCCGTCTCGACGCCGACGGCAACATACTCTGGAAGAAGAATTACGCGGCGCCAGTCATCTTCGATGTCAAGGAGACCGGCGACGGCGGGTTCGTCTACTCCGGGAACTACTGGTATGGTCTCGTTGACGCGCAGGGTGAGGAGATCTGGATCCGGAACATAGAGGGCCTCGCCGGCTACGCCGTCGCCCTGCGACCCGCCGGAGGGTACATGATCGCAGGCACGGATATCAGAAGCGGGGAGGGCTTCGCCCTCGGGACCGATGCGGACGGGACAGTCCAGTGGAACACGACGTTCCCGGGCGCCAGAGTCTACGCGGCCTGTAGCGCTCCCGGCGGCTACACCCTTGCAGGCATCCGGTTCCTAGCACCCGACACCAGCGCCGCCTGGCTGGTCAATCTCGAGGAGACAGCAGGACCCACCCCGGCGGCACCGGGATTCGGTGCGGTGGCGGCCGGGGCGGCGCTCCTCCTCCTGCTCGCGGGAAGGAAGCGGAGAGGATAACCCTTCATCTCTCATTCACGTTTTTGCTGCTTCAAAAATGCTTCAGGGGTTTCCCTTCCGGTAGTAGAGGTACGCCCCCGCCCCCACGATGATGAGGGCAAGAAGACCCGGGACGAGGTGCGTATATGGGAGATGCGGGGCGGTCTCCGGTTGCGGGAGGTTACCGGCCGCGACCACCTGCGCCACGCCGTCACCGGGAACTTCGACAAAGAGCGCATACAGGCTGAAATGTGACACTTCGGCCGCGATGCTCCGCGTCTCCGGATAGATGGTGGTGGGGACCTCCTCCCAGGTCTCCGTCGACCGGTTGTACCACTGCGCCACGAGCCTGTTCTGCCCGCTGGAGACTGTATCCCACTCTTCCTGCGTGAAGTTGAATGCCAGGGTCACCGGCGGTGAAAAGGCGGCCCCCTCCGGCCCAAGGAGGCAGGCATACCCGGCAAACGCATACGCGCCCACGCCGGGCACCGGGGGTACGTCAGCCGAATCGAGATGCTCGATGGTCACCGCGCGAAGCGGGTTCCCGGCGGCGTCAACCGCCCTGACGCCCTCCACAATGGCGAGGCTCACAACACCGTCAGGCGAGCTGACCCGGACGAACCGTTCCACGAGACCGGTCTCCCCAAGGGGCAGTCGGCCGGGCTCAGCCTCTCCGGGAACGGCAGCCGATGTCGTGTTCGCGGTAGGG
>JALNXI010000054.1 GCA_023230425.1 Methanoculleus sp.
GAGACGCACTGCTCGCCAAGGATCCGGGTCGGGTTCGTGCAGGTGAGGAACTCGATCCCTTCTTCCCTCGCATGTTCGACCTCGGCCTTCCGTGCCGGCATCTCCTCTTCACCCCGCCGGTAGATCAGGGAGACCTTCGCCCCGAGGCGGCGCGCCACCCGGGCAGAGTCCATCGCGACGTTGCCGCCGCCGACCACCGCCACGCGGGCCCCGTGCAGGACCGGCGTATCAAACTCGGGAAACGCGTCGGCGTGCATCAGGTTCACCCTCGTGAGGAACTCATTTGCCGAGTAGACGCCGTTCAGATTCTCCCCGGGAATACACATAAACGCGGGAAGTCCGGCACCCGTCGCGAGGAAGACCGCGTCGTAGCCGAGGAGTTCGTCCACACTGACGCTCCTTCCCACCACATGGTTCTTCTTCAGCCGGACGCCGAGGGCAAGCACCTGGTCGAGTTCCGCCCTGACGACATCCTTCGGCAGCCGGAACGCGGGGATGCCGTAGGTCAGGACACCGCCGCCCTCGTGGAGCGACTCGAAGACCGTGACAGCGTGGCCGGCACGGGCAAGTTCGGCTGCAGCCGTCAGTCCTGCCGGGCCGGACCCCACGACTGCCACCCGCTTCCCGGTCGGCCGGGCGGTCCCCGGGAGTTCGGCGCCGTTCCGTCGCTCCCAATCGGCCACGAACCGCTCAAGCGCGCCGATCCGGATCGGGGTCTCCTTGTTGCCGAGAATGCAGACACCCTCGCACTGCGTCTCCTGCGGGCAGACTCGCCCGCATATGGCGGGGAGCATGTTCTGCTCCTTGAGTGCCCGGGCAGCTCCCGGGAAGTTCCCGTTCGCGACCTCGCGGACGAACGCGGGGATATCGATGCAGACCGGACAGCCTCTTACGCAGAGCGGCTTCTTGCACTGGAGGCACCGTTCCGCCTCGGCGATAGCCTCTGCAGGGGTGAGGCCGGTGTCGACCTCACGAAAGTCGTGGACCCGGACATCGGCCGGCCGGTCACTCATGGTGGCCGCCCCCTTCGCCGCACCGGCACCGGTGCTCCGCGAACCGCTCAAGCGAGACCTTCTCCTGTCCGGTGTAGATACGCTGCCGCTGCATCAACTCGGTGAAATCGACCTGGTGGGCGTCGAACTCCGGGCCGTCGACGCAGGCGAACTTCGTCTCTCCGCCGACGGTCACCCGGCAGGAGCCGCACATCCCCGTCCCGTCGACCATGATCGGGTTGAGGCTCACGTAGGTCTTCACACCGTAGGGGACCGTCACGCCGGAGGTGACCTTCATCATGATGGCGGGGCCGACGATCCAGACCCGGTTGATCGTCTGCTCTTCGAGCAACTTCTTGAGGACGTCGCTTGCAAACCCGTGGATGCCCTTGCTCCCGTCGTCGGTCGTGATGTAGAACTCGTCGCAGACCTCCCGCATCTCGTCCTCGAGAATGAGAAGATCGGCGTTCCGCGCACCGATGATGCCGATGACATGGTTGCCTGCACTTTTTAGTTCCTTTGCGATGAGCGGTGTGCTCGCGATTCCCACGCCGCCGCCGATCACGCAGCAGGTGCCGTAGTTGGCGATCTCGCTCGGCTTTCCAAGCGGGCCCACGACGTCTTTGATGCTGTCGCCCGCGCGGAGCGTCGCCAGTTCCTGGGTCGTCTTGCCGACTGCCATGAAGATCACCCGGACGGCGTCTCCTCTGACAGCGGAGATGGTGAGCGGTATCCGCTCACCCGCCTCATGCAGGCGCAGGATGAGAAACTGGCCTGCCCGTGCATGCTGCGCCACCTGCGGCGCGCGTATCCAGTACTCATAAACCCGGTCGGCGAGTCTGGTCGCTAATTCCACCTTATACAATTGATTCACTCCTGATGATCCTGATCGATGTTAACGTCAAAGCGTATCTGAACACTTCTTACATATTGTGGCTCCAGCCTCTTTACTGCAGCTATTCCGCGCGGGGCAGGTCTCCCGGGGCCGGTGGCGCGGGCCCGGTTCCGGGACAGAAACGCGAATGGTTATCCCCGAACCGGTCGCATGGATATGTATGCGGAGCCAGGTACGCTGGGGAATTGCCCTGCTCGTCATCGGCGCGGTGGTCGCACTGTTAATCCCGTTCTTCGGCATCCCGCTTGTCGTGATCGGGATCGCGCTGATTGTCTGGCGGGGGCGCGAAGATACTATCGAAGAGATCAGGGAGTAAACGAAGTATGATACTGACGACGACTGCAGAAGTGCCGGGCTACGCCATAGGGGAGATCCTTGGCGTGGTCTTCGGTAACACGGTAAGGACGAAGAATATAGGGAAGGATATCATGGCCGGGTTGAAGAGCCTCGTCGGCGGCGAACTCGAGGAGTACACATCGATGCTCGCCGACGCCCGGACCGAGTCTTACAACCGTATGGTCAACGCCGCGCGCGACCTCGGGGCCGATGCAGTGGTGAACATCCGGTTCACGACGTCCCAGACGATGGCGACGGCGGCCGAGCTCCTCGCCTACGGGACGGCGGTGAAACTCGTCCCGAAGAAGTAGGGCTTTGGGGTTTTAGGACAGGAGATCCTGTCTTGGCTTTGTTGAAACCCTACCTGTTGGCTCTCGATAGTCGCACTCCGGTACACGGCTTTCCACCGGGTATCCCCATGACTGCCCCCGCCCCTTGCGGGCGGGGGAGGAGCGCGAAGCGCGGGTGGGGTGGGGTTGATAGGTGTGGAACTGTGTGGGTTCGAGACAGGGGAGGGGAGACCCCTCCCCGTCAGCCCCACCCCCGATGCGATACCCACTACGGTCCACTGCATCGGGCTCCTCGCCATAAATTGAAAGTTAGACCTGCTGATGAGTCAGATGCCTTCCCGAAAACTACGAGTTAAAGTGCGAGCCCCGGCGGAGAGGGTCGCCCCCGGACCCCCTACTCCCCCAGTTTCTTCGTCTTCCTTACCCGAACCGCCACACCGCGCTTTGACCGGAGCATCTCGTCCGCCCCCATCATCGCCCGCCCGGTGGCGAGCGCGAGCGGCCCTTCCACGAGCACCTCGTCGCCCTCCCGTATCCGGGGATCGCAGTCCGTGATCCCCGGGGCAAGGACATCGCCCTGCGGCACGAACGCGTCGATCCCGACCCGGTAACCCTCCGGTATCATCTTCCACCCATCAAACGTCGGGCGGAAGAGCCCGGTCCCCACATCGATGCTGAAGAGTTGCTGCTTCCCGCGGAGCACCGCCATCTGCATGCTCCTGCCCCGGATCTGGAGCCCCTTTGTGTTGATATCCGTCGCAAACTGCCAGGAGACCGTGCCCCGGATGGTATCGGTCTGCATCCGCCGCTCGCCCGCGAGTGCGTCATTCAGGGCGCGGAGCGAGCCCGGCGACGTCGGGTGGCCGTGGCAGGTCACCTCAAGATCGATCCCGCAGGCCTCCGCCGCCATCTGCGCAACGGTGAGGGCACCGCCATCGAGGTGGGCGACCACCCGCCGGTAGGGGTGCACAGCGAAGTAGCGGGCCAGGATATCGGCGATGAAGGCGCACTCCTCACGGTCCCAGTAGCCGGTCACCGGCACGTCGTAGTGGCCTGCCGGGTAGATCCGCTCCAACTCCCGGGGCACGAGGCCGAGCGGGGATGTGACGATCAGTTCGTGCGCCCGCCGGTCCACCGTGTTCATAAAGAGCCGGTGACTCCGGGAGAGCGAGTAGGGCTTCCGCGCCGAGCAAGGGAGGAGGACCGCGACGTCCGTCCGGGTCGGGACAAAACGCTCGATAACCCGGTCGGCGAACCGCCGGACCTCCGCCCGGTTCTGCGACTCGGCGGTGTTCGCCCGCATCGGCACCGCCCGCGCCACCGGGAGGGACCGTTCCATAAGAGCGTAGTTCCGGTCGAGGAACCGGAGGATGCCCACCTGTGCGGCGTCCGCACGGCACCGCGACTCCATCAGCTCCCGGAGCCTTCCCGCCTCGATGAAGTGCCGCACGAGGGCGAGTTCGCGGTCGAGCGCCAGGCGGTTGTGCTGCCGGAGGTCGCCGTCCCGGCAGCCCTCGCACCCGCAGGCCCCGGTCTCCATGAGCGAGGCGGGAAACTCGCCTTCCGGCAGGCAGAAGGTCTTCTGCGCGGATGCGAGGTCGACGGCCCGGTAGTCGAAGAGATCGAAGCCCGAGTAGACGAGGAGGCAGGCGGTCGAGGGGAGCGCCGAGGCCGGGGCGTACCAGGCGGTGTCCGGGGGGACGCTCTCTTTTAAGGTTGCAAGCCATGTCGCGTAGTTCCGGGGGTTCTTGAGCGCCGTATGCCAGCCTGCAACCATGGTGCAGTCGCCCGACTCTGCTGCCTGCGCGGCGAGCGGATGGACGGCCACCGGCTGCCCATCTCCCGGGGAGAAGTAGTCCCGGACGAACGCCTCCTCTGCAGAGAGCGGGACGTTCGAGAGCGAGCGCTCGCGGAGCGCGGGGAAGAGGCCGTCCGTATCGAGGGCGGCAGGGAGGGAGACACTCGTCTCTCCCTCCTCGTAGATTCCGATCCGCGCGAGGCCGTCGCGTTTCGCCGCCTCATACCTGCTCATGATACACCTCCGCACCGGGGGCCTCTTCGAGGACGAGATCCACCCACGCTTCGCCGCACTGGACAGCAAAGCGGCTCTCCGGGTGCGCCTCCATCAGGGCGCGGATCCCGGCGCACCCGGACCGGACCATATCGTCGTCCCATTCCGGGATCTCGCTCTGGCCTATCGGGAACGTCTCCGCAAGTTCCACGGGATACGGCCCGAAGGGGGGCTTGAAGTTCAGCACGGTATCAAACCCGGGGATCTCGCGACCGTCGAAGGATACCAGCACCCGGTCACCGATGGGAATACGGGGGATGACCTCATGGAACCGCAACACCTCGGTGCGCCGGCAGGTCTCCGACCCCCGGTAGAAGAACCGGCGCTTGGAGACGTTGTCGGAGCGCTCAAGGTCGGCCGCGTGGCTGAGGAGTTCCCGGTAACCGGCGAGCAGGCGCGGGTGGCTCCGGCACCGCTCGTCGACCAGCTCCCAGAGTGTCCCGTCCTGGATCGCCTGCCGGATGCGGGCGATCTCCGCGAGGCTTACGTAGAGGTTGTGGAGGGCGAGCAGCCGCTCCCGGTCTTTTGACTGGCGCAGCTCGTCGGCGGTCATCGAGCGGCAGACCCGGCAGGGGCAGGGGAGTTCAGCGAGTTCGTCGATCTTGAAGCTCCCATGCGGGGTGATGTAGCGTCCTTCCCGGGCAAAGAGGGCGTATGCGGCCGAGTCGAAGAGGTCGCAGCCCATCGCAACGGCGAGGGCGAACATCGACGGGTGGCCTGCTCCGAAGAGGTGGACGACGGTGGCCGGGGAGAGGCCGCGTTTTGCCGCGAGGACGACCTGCACCAGGTCCTGGTAACGGTAGTTCTCCATCAGCGGTACGACAGCGCCGACCGGGCAGAAGGAGAAGCCGAGGTCCTGGACGGCCTGTCCGGCCTCCTCGCGGAGATCGGTGAATATGCCGCCCTGCACCGGCCCGGCCAGGTTCGCGTCGGGGAAGAGTTCCCGGGCCTCCCGGATCCTGTCCATGGTGACCGCGAGTTCCCGCGCCGCCCTCTCCCGGCCTGCATCCGGCGGGGTGGGGATGTCCAGGGGGACGATGATATCGCTTCCGATCGCCTGCTGGAACTCGAGCGTGTCCCGGTTGCTTACCTCGACCTCCCCGTAGACGGAGAGCTGGAACGAGCCGGAGTCGGTCATGATGGCGCCGTCGAAGTCGAGGACCTTATGAAGCCCCTCCTTGAGCGCCCGGTCGTGGTACTCCGTGCTCCGCCTGAAGATGTAGGCGTTTGTGATCAGGGCCTCGACGCCCATCTCCTGCATCTCGCGGGGGGTTACCAGGGGAAGGTGGGGGTTGACGACCGGGAGGAGCGCGGGCGTCCGGACCATCTTGTCGTTCACCCTGAGCTTGCCGACCCTTCCTGCGATATCTTTGTGTATGACCTCAAAACTGATTGCCATTCGGGTTAAACCGCTTTTTCTTCGAATATCTGCCCCTCGAAAGTCTGCACGGCGACATCGCCGCGCCTCCAGCACCCGGGCCGGAGCCCGGCCTTGACACAGGTCTGGTCAAGGAACTCCCTGCTGGTCCAGCCGTAATCGGCCGGGACCTGCGGGAGGAGGAGACCTCCGGTCCCGAGGCCGCTGACGATCAGGCCGTGTTTCCCGACCTCGATGCAGCCGGGGCGCTCTTCCGGCGGGCACTCGAGCGGCCGCGGCTCTGTGAGCACCGTCACCTCAAGGTCGATATCGGCGAGTTCCGGCCGCGATACCGGCGGGAACCGGGGGTCCTCGAGAGCAGCCGATACGGCCGCCTCGATGAGCGCGTCACCGAGTGGCTTGATCGGATACGGGAGGCCGATACAACCGCGGAGTTGCTCCTGCCGCTTTATCGTGACAAAGACACCGCGCTTCTCCCCAAAGACCGGGGGGAGGTCGGGCAGCACCGTCCGATCGCCGCTTACGGCGTTTTCGATGGCGCTCCGTGCCAGATGAACTGCCGTTCTGCCTTCTTCCGGGGTCAGCATTTCCATCAGAGTGGATCGTATGATATTGAATACTTTTAGTCTATCTCTGAAGAAGAGGGAGCGTTAGCGCCGGCGCCGGGAACCCTGACCGGCCCGGTGATCGAGCAGGGTGCGCTGCCCTCGGTGCGCACCTTGACTACCAGGGCCTCGCCGGCGGGGACGGGGCGGTCGAGACGGAGGCGGATCGTGCACTCCTCGCCGGCACGAAGGAGCATGCCGCCGTCGCTGTCCCGGAGCAGTGTTGCCGTCCACATCCCCGGCCCCGGGAGGGGGTCTCGTGACTGCGTGATGATCTCAAGGTACGTTCCTGCCATGACCGTCACGGTGGCCCGGGAGAGGTCGACAGGTCCCCCCTCCCCGGTATGGGCGACGCGGAAGGCAAGGGTATCGATATGGGTGCCGGAGAGTCCCGGGGCCGATGAGGAACCAGTGACTTCCCCGATCTGTGCAAGATGCGGTTCGCCTGCGGCCAGGACCGGGTATGCGCCCGAATCAGGTGAAGGGCCGCTGCCCATGGCGCTCGCCCCGAGCGAGACGAGCGAGATGAGTGTGGTGACGGCAACGAACGCCGCGAAGATCGCCGCAAGCTCCAGGTGCGTATATGCCTCACTCCCCCCCATGATAACGCCAATGGTAAGACCCAGGAACTAATATATAAACATATCTGCCGTGGCGGGGATATGCGCGGTCAGACCGGAATCCATCACCGAAGCCTGCAGTGCTGGCTGTTTGGGGACAGTTCCGGAGGGGTACCCGTACGGATATATATCCTCTTCGCGAAATATTGTATGGGAGAGGGAGAGTGCGGCCGACGGTGGCACATACTGTGCTGCTGAGGAAAGTCCTCCCACCGGCCAGATACGCAGCCGCATGCAAGTGTGGGTGGCGAGAGTCACGGCAATGACACAGAAACGACACGGCCCGCCGTCAGTAATGAAACGACTGAGCCCTTATTAAGGGGCGAGAAGCGTGGGTTTCCGCGCAAGCAACTCGTTGAACGTAGCGGCGGGAAACGGTGAAACGGTGAATCCCTGCGGGTGCAAGCCAGAACAGGGCAGATGGATCGTCTGGTATCCGCCCGGGTATGGCGCGTAGCTGAATGCCGCATAGAACAGAAGGAGGCTTACTCCTCCCACTCCTCGCTATTGCGAAGCTTTTCTTGATGAAACGGGTTCCTATAAAATTCAGCCTTTCCCCCGCGGTTTGAGTTCAATCTCCTCAAACGTCACGACGTGCGAATCGAAGACATCGCCCCGGTCGTTCACGAAGAGCTGGACGAAGACCTCGGCAGGCGAGTTCTCCATGGATACGACGTCCCCATGCTCCGCCCTGACGTCGAAACCGAGGGACTCGAGTTCGCTCCGGACGGCATCCCGGGTGTAGTAGGTCGAGAGGATGTCCCTGACCTTCGCAAGGACTCCCTGCTGCTCCTCCTGGTTCACAGCCATACCCCCTCATGCGCCCCGTGCTATATTAACCTCTCCAGGAGGGCAGCCTCACGGCGGGCCGCGATGATACTCACATGCTGCTATGGGCATCACCGGCGTCTCCCTGGCATGAGCCCGGGGGACGTGCAGGCAAACGTATAAGTGAAAAAATTACCTATAGTAATAATATGGAGATACCCACCCCGGCTGAACTGCGGGAAAAAAGGCTTCGTATGGGCTTGAAGCAGGCAGAGGTAGCCCGTATGGCCGGAATCAGCCAATCCATGGTCGCGCGGATCGAGGCAGGCAGCGTGGACCCGAGGGTGAGCACGCTTGCGAGGATTGTGGAAGTCCTGCGGGCAGCGGAGCACTCGGCAATCACAGCGGCCGATGTGATGAACGCACCCGTGCTCTCTGTTGCCCTGGACGATCCCGTCAGCCGTGCTGTCGAGATCATGGGCCAGAACGGCATCTCCCAGCTGCCGGTGCTCGAGAACGGGGTGCCTGTAGGGTGCATATCCGAATCCGCTATCATGAATGCCATGGAGAAGGGGGGGTTCCACCAGACGCATCAGACGCTGGTGCAGGACTACATGGAGCCGGGTTTCCCGACGGTCCCTCCGACGGCGCCCATCGATACGGTCGTCCATCTCCTGCATCACAACCACGCGATCGTCGTGCTTGAGAAGGGGAAGGTGCAGGGTGTCATCACCAAGCACGACCTGATATCGCTGATCACATAGGCTCTTTTCTAGAGCAGAGAGACCAGGTCCCGGAGGACTGCTTCGGGATCGTCGGCCTTGACCACACTCGATGCCAACAGGACGCCGCAGGTCCCGAGGTCGACGGCAATTTTCACGCACTCGCCCGATTGGATGCCTGCCCCGGTCAGGACCCTCACGTCCGGGTTCACCGCTCTGACGGCATTGACGGACCGCTCAATGATCCCCGGGTCGGCCTTCGAGACCGAGACTCCGCTCCCGATCAGCTCCGGGGGCTCGATCGCCACGTAGTCGGGCCGGAGCGCTGCTGCGGCAGCGCTGGTCGAGTCGTTGTTCGTGCAGACGACCGATTCAAGGCGGAGCCTTCGAGCGGCCTGAACACAGGCGTCGATATCGGCCAGGGTGAGGCGGCGTTCGGAGTGGTTGATCAGGGTGCCGCGTGCACCGGCCGACCTGACTGCCTCGGGGAGAATATGGCCGGTATGGGCACCGGGGGTGATCGCATCGATATGCTGGGCATAGACGGGTATAGCGTAGTGGTGGCTCATCGGGTGGAGCTCGGTGAAGACCGGCGCAACGCCGATGGTGACCCCGCTCTCTCTCCCCACGGTCTCGGCCGCAGCGGCGATCCGGTGAGCATTGCTGCCCATACCCTCCTGATAGGTCTTGAGATTGACCAGAATCAACGGTGAAACCATATCCATCACGTCTGCCAATAGGTTGCTTCCCCTGATATTAACTCTGATGCCAGGCGCGGGAGAACAGAGAGATTTCAGGAGGACCCCGGCAGAGGCTCACTCCTCAAGTCCCCGGACAAAGTGCCCGCCGGTGATGCCGCCGAGCGCCCGCCGTTTCACCTCGTCCTTGAGTGCGGAGAGCATGCCGGGGTCTCCCCGGCCTACAGCCTCGATCCCCGCCTGGTAGAGCCCGGCCATATCCTCCGCATAGCGGGCCCCCCGCCCCCGTGCGTCGATGGCGACGGCGTCGATGCCCATCCCGACGATCCCGGGCAGGTGGTCGATCAGGCAGGTCTCGACCGCGTTTGCGATGCAGGTCCGCCCTTCCCCATCTGACCTGAGCGGGAAGACGCGCTTGCGCTGGTCCTCAAGCCCCAGAAAGCGCCCGCCGGTTTTTTCCTCGGAGATCGCTGCAACCAGCCGGTCCTCGGTCACCATCGCCTCGATGTTGCCCTGCACAAGCACCTCCAGTTCGGGAGCTCCTCCGGTAGTCTCCGCGAGCCGGGCCAGGTCGGCGGCCGGGAGTTCAGGGGAGGCCGTGCACCGCAGGAAGAGCGGTGCCAGTTCCCGGGCGGTGCGGTGATTCCAGACGTTCAGCCCGGCGGCACCAAAGAGCCTCATCCGGGGTTCGGCCCGCCGCACCGCGTCCGCGGCGCCGGTCCCGCTCACCATGATGCCGTGGACACCCGCATCGTAGAGCGACGGGAGGAGCGGGGCCGCCGCATCGAGGAACCTCTCCCGGGTGATCGACGGCCATTTCCAGACCAGGTCCGCACCCCCCTCTCGGCAGACAGCGGCGGTCCCTTCGAGGAGGCCGGGGGCTGCCGGGGTATAGGGCTCCAGGTAGACGGTCTGGGCACCGCCCCGGGCGGCGGCCCCTGCACCCTCAGGGGTGTCGGTGTAGACCGAGACCGACGGGAGCCGGGGGTTTGGGTGCGTTCCTGCCGGACGCGCTATCCCGGCAATCGCTACCCCGGCCCGCTCCCGTGCTGCACGCACCGCATCCGGCCCCGGCCGCCACGCGGCGAGGACAGCCTCCTCAACTCGTTCTAAGAATGAACGCCTGACCCGGTTCAACTCACGAAGCGGCAAAAAGAGCCCGCCCGGGTACTGGAGGTCCATACTCCGGATAGTAAACGGCGTTCCTCCGGTCTTTCCGAGTTGCTCCGCGATCTGTTCCGGGGTGAGCGGCCGGCTCCGTGCGGGCTCCATCGTGAGGTCCGCCCGGTAGA
>JALNXI010000055.1 GCA_023230425.1 Methanoculleus sp.
TCACGGCGGGGACGATGTTCCTCCAGTACTTCGCCGACGACACCCAGCTCGCCGCGGTCGTCTTCTGGACCTTCGGCGACGTCAGCCGGGCCGGCTGGCAGGAACTCGGGATCATGACGCTCGTCGTTATAGCGGCCTGCCTCTTCTTCGTCGCGAACCGCTGGAACTACAACGCGATCGACGCCGGTGACGAGACCGCAAAAGGGCTCGGTGTCAGCGTCGAGCGGGTTCGGGATATCGGGATGGTCGTCGCGGCGCTCGTATCCGCCGTGATCGTCTCGTTTCTGGGGGTCATCGGGTTTGTGGGGCTCGTCTGCCCGCACATGGTGCGGAGAATCATCGGCGACGACCAGAGATACCTGATCCCGGGCTCCTGCGTCATGGGCGGGGTTCTCCTCCTCGCCTCGGACACCGTCGCCCGGGTCATTGTGGCGCCATATATCCTCCCGGTTGCCGTGCTCACGGCCTTTCTGGGTGCGCCGGTCTTCATCTACCTGCTTCTCGTGGGGTATCGGCGATGATCCTCGACGTTGACGGTGTGGCGTTCACCTACCGGAGCTCCCCGGTCATCCGGGATATCACGTTCAGCCTCAGACCACACCAGGTCCTCGCAATCCTCGGGCCGAACGGCGTCGGAAAGACGACGCTCTTAAAGTGCATGAACGCCATCCTGCGGCCGAAAGCCGGGTCCGTCCTCGTCGAGGGGACGGACCTCCTCACCGCGGACCGGATGGCGATCGCCCGGAAGGTAGGCTACGTCCCGCAACGGTGTGAGGCCGGCCGGATGACTGCATTCGACGCTATCCTCCTCGGCCGCCGGCCGCATATCCGGTGGGACGTCTCGGACACGGACCTCCGGATCGTCGAAGCAGCAATCCGGATGCTCCGCCTTGAGGATCTCTCGCTCCGGTACATCGACGAGATGAGCGGCGGGGAACTCCAGAAGGTGAGCATCGCCCGGGCGCTGGTGCAGGAGCCCCGGATACTCCTCCTGGATGAGCCGACAAGCAGCCTCGACCTCAAAAACCAGCTTGATATCCTCGGGATCGTCCGGCGCGTGACGGCGGACCACGACGTTGCCGCGGTGATGACGATGCACGACCTGAACATGGCGCTCCGCTACGCTGACCGGTTCATTCTCTTAAAGGAGGGCGTCATCCATGCCGCGGGCGGACCCGATGTGGTGGCCCCGGAGACGATCGAGGCAGTTTATGGCGTTCCTGTGACGGTCGAGCGATATAATGGGTTCCGTTTCGTCGTACCCCTGACACCGGAGAGTTCCTGAAGGCTCGGGCAGCACTCCCGGGTTCCTGGAGAACTGCAGTCGGGGTAACGTGTGAACTACCCCCCGCTTACGCAGGGGGCTTCCCGCTCATGCCGCCTTCACACCCCACAGAGATAAAACCCGCCTCGCCGATACACCCGCCGGGCATATGGTGCTTGAGACGTTCATCGGGATCACCGAGTTAGTCCTCGGGACGTTCGGGGCGCTCTTTATCGTCTACGGAGCGGTGATCGCGATCATCGAGCTCCTGGCGCGGGAGACGCGCCTTCGGGAGCGGAGTTACCACGACATCCGGTGGGCGTTCACCACGCGCATCCTGATCGGCCTCGAGTTCTTCGTTGCCGCCGATGTCTTGAAGACAATCCTTGAACCGACGTTCCAGGACCTGATCGTCCTCGGGTCGCTCGTCACTATCAGGACCGTCGTAAGTTATTTCCTCGGGAAGGAGGTGAGCGAACTCCCCGAGGACAAAAAAGTCTGAGGAAGAGTGGGGGCCGGGGCTCGCGGTCACCCGCTCTTCGGGCTCCGTGGGGCCGTTAAGTGCTCGTGGGCCTTCCCGACCACCCGTTTCGAGTTCCCGAAGGTGATCGCGCGCAACGCCTCATCATACGGGAGCCACTGGTAGGCGACATGCTCGTCCGAGAGCGTCACCGCCTCTTCCGGGGTCTCGATCAGGTAGTAGGCGACCTCCTTGTAGACCGTGTGCCCCCGGCGCTGGAAGAAATAGTGGATCTCCTCCCGGAACCCGGGTATGAACGTGGCCCGGGTGATCCCGGTCTCTTCCTCCAGTTCGCGGAGCACCGTCTCCTCCTCGCTCTCGCCGCGCATGCCGTGCCCCTTCACCAGGTCCCAATGCCCGGCCCCGTACTGCAGGATGAGGTACTGGAGATCCGTATCCCGGCGGACGACGACAGCCCCGTATGATCGCTCTTTTGCCATGGCCCTTCAGTCCCGTATAGCAGATCCTCCGGCCCCTGCGAGTTCGCGCCCGACGACACGGAAGTCCTCTTCAAGGGCCTCCCGGTATGCCGGGTTGTAGAGCGCGGCAGCGGGGTGGAGGGTGGGGATGAGGCGAACCGGGTGGCCGAAGAGGACCGCGGGGTAGACGGTCCCCCGGATCTCCGTGATCCGGTCGAATTCAACCGGCAGGAAGGAGAGGATGTACCTGCTCGAGTGCCGGCCCAGCATAACGATCACCTTCGGCCTGACGACCCGGATCTGCTCTTCCAGGTACGGGGTGCAAGCCCGGATCTCCTCATCCCGGGGGTCACGGTTCTCAGGCGGCCGGTGCTTTACAATGTTGGCGATGAAGATGTCGCCCCGCGCAAGACCGATACCCGAGAGGAGGCCGTCGAGGAGTTTACCTGCCCGTCCCACAAACGGCCTCCCGGTGAGGTCTTCCTGCTTCCCCGGCGCTTCGCCGATGAGCATGAGGTCGGCCGCGGCATCCCCCTCCCCGGGGACAGCATGGTGGGTGTTCTCCCAGAGAGGACACTTCCGGCACTCGTCGATGACGGCGGCAAGCCTCTCTATCGCTACCTCTCTCCCCGTCTCCTGCACCATGCCCACACTATTGAGGATAACTCGTATAACCTTCTTATGTATTGCGTTTTGCCGTCGGGCCCTGCCCCGATCCATCCGGTATCGATTCGTGCAGAACAGGAAGCGGTCCCGCCCCTCCAACCACAGGATCATACTGTTCTGCGCGGCACCCCCTTCATGCCCATAGGACCCAGTGTTCGGTGGAAAAGCGATCGAGGAAACTCGATGTGTAGACGCACGGCACAGTAAAGGTATATAGAGGTACGTTGAGCTCTCATGCGTGGATACCGGCTCTGGTATCCCAAAGCGCGGGGGTCCACCCGGCCCGGTAGCGAATCGGATGGGTGAACGTCCCGCATGCCCGGAGGCAAAGTGATGTACGCACTCTGTGTACTTGAAGATATGCTTCACCTGCCTCCGGATTAAAAACGGAGGTATAATGCGTGAAAATTATGCGCCCCAAAAAAGTATTGCCAGCATTGCTGATGCTTCTGCTGGCAGCCTCGGTACTGCTACCTATCGCAGGTGCAGCTGCAACATCGGGGGAATCGCATCAGACTACAGAATGCTCACCGGAACGTGATCTCACGGTGAGTGTACACACAGCCTCATCAATTGCTTCGCTGAAGGTCAACGAAATAGCAGGGGATATCCCGGATTTTGCTGATTGGCGAAACGGGAATGTTGAGTTCTCTACGACATACTACAATTTTGAGGGGGCTCCGGCAGCGTATTCCTTCGACATTGTCGTTAACGGGGAATACCGTGGATACATTCTCGTTTCAGCGACCCGGAAAAATTATCCCATCCTTGAGTTCTCTAAAGGGTTCGCTCCCGACAAATGTTCTGAACTCATGACACATTCGAGTGAGATCGCAGGTAAGTTCGCTGAAAAGCGTGGGCTGAACACAGGTGATGCAGAGTTGCTGTATTTAGGTGCAACATTCTATTACGCGAAGTTCCCGCTAGCCGATTCGAGAGGTATAAAACAAGATTTCATCATCATTGATCTCACAGCGCCTTCGATCGTTGACGAATCCTCTACAAGACTCCCGGTAACCGGAGATGAGTTCCTTCAACAGCAACAAGAGAAACAGAAAGAGATAAGTGTACTTTGGGAGGCTCTCGATGACCAGATGAAATCCCCTGATCTGACAATCTCTACAAAATTGGTTACTGGAACATCCGGATACATCAACGGTGTCCCGACATACCTATGGCAATTGGGGTGCTCTCCAACGGCTTCCGCGATGGTGCTGGGCTATTGGGATAGCCATGGATATCCAAACTTCCCAGGAGAAGATCCGTTGATTCAGGAACTTGCCACAGCAATGGGAACTACCCCCGAAGGCTCAACGTGGCCCTGGGATATTGATGACGGTATCGATGAAGTGTGCGCGGATCATGGATATTCTTCAATGGATTCAAGCGACGATGCTTGGATGACATTTGATGAGGTTAAAAGCGAGGTGGATGCACAGAGACCTTTTGTTCTCAGCCTATGGGGCGGCGGCACGTCTATAGGAGGAGATGAACCTTATGGCGATCACAGTGTTGCCTATGTTGGTTACCACGATTACACAGAGGACTGGGTGTCCATACATGACACATGGGATACTCAGATCCATAACATAGTCTATAGTGATTGGTTAGGTGCCATGGCGACCTGGGTGAGGCCCTGACCTCCCCCTTTATTGTGGAAGGACTTTATGAGATTCCTAGAAAACGATAGAACCGGCAGGGTCGCACTCGTCCTCCTCCTGATAGCCGTCGGTGCTTTTGGTGCCCTTCTGCTCCTCGATCTTCTCACGATCGGTCCCGGGTATCCTCCCCCCGAGGCTCTACAAAAATGGTATATCCCCCAGCCCCGGTATGAGTATGCAGAGAACGGCTCAGTCGTCGTGAACAGAACGATCGAAGGAGATATCGTCCTGCTAGGCGATATCAAAGAAAGATGCTCGTCCCTGTTTCCGGATCTCTCCCGGTATTGCAGTCATGCCGTGTATCTTGACACCGTGTCGAGTGACCGATACCTGATCGTCAACTGGTACTTCGACGATAACGCAGATTTCTTGCAGGCGGAAGAGGTCCTTTGCAGTCGCCTTCGGTCATCCGGGAATGTCACCTCCGCCGAGTTGATCCTCCCTAATAAACCCGACATATCACCGGATGAACCGATCACCGGTCTCATTACCGTAACGAAATACGAGAGCGAGGCATCATCCGGCTACTTCGTCGCTGTTGAAAAGCCGCTGTCTCCGGAACACAGCGATTACTTCATCGTTTATTACGGGGTCCTCGGGCCGGCCGATCTCCTCGATCACACCGATGCACTGGAAGAGCTTATGCTCCGGAGTTACTCGCTCCGGGGCGCCAGGCCGCTCGCGTCCTGTTCGTGAGCGGCAGAGGTGTAACCGGGCACGGCACCACTAATCCGGAGATCCGTCGTATACACGGGGGACTACCCGAAACTGTGATACATGACCATGCCTGCCCCTCAGACTGTGGTTCCGCTCTGCTGGCGCGGCACCGTTTTTGCGCCCATAGAGGCCGGTTTTTCGGGGAAAGGATCAGGCACAGGCCCAACGTGTAGATGCGTGCCACAGAAAAGGTATATAGCAGAACGTTGTGCTCTCACGCGTGGATACCAACTCCGGTATCCCGAAGCGCGGGGGTCCACCCGGCCCGGTAGCGAATCGGATGGGTGAACGTCCCGCATGCCCGGAGGCAAAAGGATGTACGCACTCTGCGTACTTGAAGGTACGCTTCACCTGCCTCCGGATTAAAAACGGAGGAAAACCAATGAACAGGAAAATTGAAAGGCAGGCACTCCCTCTGCTCCTAGCGGCGCTCCTAGGGGGTGTGGTCGTGGCATCGGTGGCAAGTGCGCAAACAAGTATGGATGCGAGCAATCATGAAACCAAGTTCGGCAGCGACTCCTTCGCTGAGGAAGAACTTGCGAATAGCGTAATCATCACACCGGACTTCAGTTCTCAGGACATTGTCGTTTCACTATCGTTAGGGGAAGACAACCTGACGACCCTGGTGTTTCCGGAATCCTGGATCAAAGACCGGAATTCAGCAGATTACCCTGATCGGGTTGAACTTACCGACGCGCAAATGTTACTGAAAAATGAGTACTTCGATGAAAAGACTGGATTGAGATATTTCTCTCCCGTTCAAATAACTGAAATCCAGAGCCTGACTGTGTTAAGGATTCCGAAAAAAATGTTTGAACTTTCGCTTGCTATGAATGACGGGAGCATCTCATTTCCTATGAAGTATTTCACCACATACCCCGACTTGCAGACCATGCTGAGCGAAGTGCGCATAGCCACCCCCTCCACATACCACGAGTGCGATAGCACTTTATAATCTAATTTTTTGTGAGAAAGTACAAGGTGACACGAATGCAATCGCGACGATGGATCCCCTGGCTGCTGGTGATTACCACGTGTGTGGCGGCAGGCTGCATTGGAAGCCCGGATATCCCCGAGACCCCACCGTCGGACGAGGTGCCCCCTCCCCCCGCACCGGAGGTTGCGGCGAAGTTCGTTGAGACCTACGATTCCATGCAGGATTTCTCTGCGACGGTGACGACCGTATCGGATCGCGGGACGTTCCTCCAAGAGGTCTGGTTTAAGAAGCCGGATCGGTTCTGTGTTCACTACCTTGACGAACGTTCCACTGATTCCGGACGTCCTACAACGACAGGAGACCTCGTTGTTTTCGATGGTGAAACGCAGTGGCGCTACGTCAATGCCACCGGAAACGTCCTCTATGCCTCCGCTCAGTCCCTTAACTACACATTCGCCGATGAGAGCGAGACAGGCGGCGCGCTCGACGCCCTCGATCTGACCAGGGACCTCCTCGCCCGCTATGAATGCACCCTATCCGGGGTGAAGACCGAGGACGGAAGGACGATCTACACACTTGAGGTCGTGAACGACACGCAGATGGCGGAGGCCCCGGTTCTCGGGTGGTACCCGGTCTACGCCGTACGCGCCGGAATTGAGAAGGACTCGTGGATTCTCAGGAGTACCGAATTCCTCAACGCCACAGGCAAGCCGGTCATGACGGTGGAGTACCGCAACGTCACCCAAAACACCGGAATCCCGGAGAACATGTTCCGATATAGCCCGCCGGAGGGGGCGGTCGTCAAGCCGATGAGGACCGTGGTGATAACCCCGCCCATCGTCCCATGAGGAGGACCGGGGCTGGACACCCCGTTCGTGCTCGGAACCCCACAGATAGCCCTACCCAGATCATGGGACTGTCGATCAGAAGAGTGCGGTCCCATACCTGCGAGGAAACATGATGAAACAACCCACCATTCTCGTCTTAACGCTGCTGCTCCTGACGTTCGTGCCCGGATGCACTGATTTCGGGGCCCCCGATACATCGAAGAACGCCACTCCCGCCCCGATCCTCCACTACGAGCGAGAAAATGTCTCGATCCCGATCAACACTTCCGAGATCCCGGTCAAGAGTTTCGACGTCAACGTCACGGAGGTGATCGAGATTGCCCTCGCCGACCAGCGCTCTGGGATCCTGCTTGAAAACGGGTGGAACATCACTTCGATCAGGACGGGCTTTGAGGAAAAGGACCCGGACCAGAAGCACATCGACGTGGAGTTCAGGAACGATGGACCGTCACTGTCGTTCTTCATCGAAGTTGACGAGCGGGAGAAGCAGACCGGCCGGGGACGCTGCAGCGCCCCGGTCTGGGGGGGACGCCCATGGCCCAATTCCACAGGACCCCTCCCTGAGGAGGTGGACTACTATCAAGCGGTAAACCTGTATATGAACCTGTTTGAGGTCATCGATCGTCACAACGAGAGAGTGATGATGGTCTATAACAAAACGACGATCTTCTACCTCTACCCCTCATACGGAGACGCGCATTTATGGGGTCCCTGAAGCGGAACCGGCGGACCTCTTCCCTCTCGTACGGAACAGGGCAGTATGAAAGAGGTAGGGGAGGGCGATCCGAAAAACCACGGGGTGCTGGAATCACCATAGGAGGAAAAATGAACAGAAAATTTAGAGGGCAAGCGCAAGCCACACTTATCCTTTCCCTTGCGCTGCTGCTCTTGGCGTTCGGGGCCGGATGCACCGATTCCCCGGAGACGAATGCAACGGAAAACGTCACCCCCGCCCCGGTCTTCATCTACGAGCGAGGGAACATCTCGATCCCCATCAACACTTCCGAGATCCCGGTGAGGAGTTTCACCCCCAACGTTACGGAGGTGATCGAGATCCTCCTCGCCGACCAGCGCTCTGGGATCCTGCTTGAAAACGGGTGGAAGATCGCCTCGGTCAGGACGGGCTTTGAGAAGTTCCGCTCGGTCGACCCGGCCAGGACATATGTCGACGTAGAGTTCCGGAGCGATGAACCGTCGCCGTCGTTCTTCATCGAAGTGGACGAACAGGAGAGACGGGCCGGCAGAGGGTACTGCAACGTTCCGGAATGGGGAGGAGGGCCGTATGCAGGTCCTTATCCGGAGGACTACCACCAGAACTGGACGTCCACGAACCAGTTCTCTGCGTTCTCTGTCTTCGATCACCACAATGACAGGCTGGTGATGGCCTATAACAAAACGACGATCTTCTACCTCTACCCCTCATATGGGAAAGAGTGGCTCCAGGCCGTAGAGGGGGTGAGCGACTGAACCGCTGCCGCCACGAACCTCCGCCGGCCCGACCGGGAGGCCGGTACCCCCGTCCGACTCGTTATAGATGTGCCGTCGGTGCAGCCACGACAACCGCACAGGGGTGGCATCTCCTCCGTCCGCTCACGACGTTCCGTCTCGCCCTCCTCAAAGGTTAAGAGCATCGGAGGGGAAGTGTATATAGGATTTACCAGTGAGCGTGCGGCCCTGCCTCCCTGGAAAAGTGGCGAAACCGGGTTTGGAGCGCTGAATCTGGCTGCAAGACAAATGGAGCGGTTACACTATGAGCGATATGGATCATCTCTGTTTTGATACGACAAAGATCGATAAGATACAGGATCTGCGCGAGCGCGGGGTGACGGTATACCCCTATACCTTTGAGCGCAGGGATACCGTCGAGGAGATCAGGGAACGGTTCTCCGGTATCGGGCACGAGAAGAGCGAGGAAGAGGTCAGCATCGCAGGCCGCATCTACATTGTTCGCCAGCACGGCAAGACGATATTTGCCGATCTGGGGGACTCGGGCGGCAGGGTACAACTCTACCTCCGGAAGAACGACCTTGGCGAGGAGCAGTTCGACCTCTTCAGGCAGTACGTTGATGCCGGGGATATAATCGGTGTCGTCGGCCACGTCTTCAGGACGAAGATGGGCGAGATCACCGTCTGGGTCGACCGGTTCGAACTCCTCACCAAGTCGGTCTGCCCCCTCCCGGAGAAGTTTCACGGGCTCAAGAACGTCGAGACCCGCTACCGGCAGCGCTACCTCGACCTGATCATGAACGAAGAGAGCCGCGAGACGTTCCGGACCCGGAGCAGGATCATATCGCTCCTGCGGCAGTTCCTCTTCGAGCGGGACTATCTGGAGTTTGAGACCCCCACCCTGCAGCCGATCTACGGCGGCGCAAACGCCCGGCCGTTCACCACCTACCACAACGCCCTCGACCAGAAACTCTACCTCCGGATCGCGCCGGAACTCTACCTCAAGCGTCTCGTCGTCGGCGGTTTCGACAAGGTCTTCGAGATAGCCAAGAACTTCAGGAACGAAGATATCGACACCAACCACAACCCCGAATTCTCAATGGTGGAGATCTACGAGGCCTACCGGGACTACAACGACATGATGGACCTCACCGAGGAGCTCTTCTCGCACCTCGCAGAGAAGGTGCACGGGAGAACCGCACTCTCGTTTGCGGGGCACGACCTGGACTTCGTCCGCCCCTGGCGCCGCCTCTCCATGGAGGAGGCGGTGCAGGAGTACGCCGGTATCGACATCCGGGCTCACAGTGTGGAGGAACTCCGTGAGTTCGCCCGAGAACACGACGTCGATGGCTACGAGGGCGCCACGACCAGGGGAGAGTTCCTGGCGCTCTTCTTCGAGCACTTCGGCGAGAAGGAACTCATCCAGCCGACGTTCATCTACGACTTCCCCATCGAGAACTCGCCGCTGGCAAAGAAGCACCGGGAGAAGGATGGGCTGACGGAGCGGTTCGAACTCTTCATCGCCGGGATGGAGATGGCAAACGGCTTCTCTGAGTTGAACGACCCGCTCGACCAGAAGGCCCGGCTCGAACTCCAGGACGCCAAGCGTCGCCGTGGCGACCTTGAAGCACAGATGATCGACTACGACTTCATCAACGCGCTCGGCTACGGGATGCCCCCCACCGGCGGCGTCGGTATCGGCATCGACCGTCTGGTGATGCTCCTCACCGGCAAGGATTCGATCAAGGAAGTGCTCCTCTTCCCGCAGATGAAGACCATCGCCCCCGGGCCGAACGGGGTGGAAACAGAGGAGAAGGGCGGGGACGAGTGACCCGCCATTGTTTTTGCCCATGAACGGACAGAATCGGGCCGCTATCCATCCCGGCATAACGGTGGATATCGTGCTCAAACGCGATCAGCGAACCGGGAAGCGCACCCGGGGCATTGTCGCCGATATCCTGACGAACTCATCCTTTCACCCTCATGGGATCAAGGTCCGGCTCCAGGATGGACAGGTCGGGCGGGTGCAGGAGATCGTCGATTGACACTCTCCCCGGGCTAAAGCCGGGAGATTCTTGCTTCGTTGACCGGAACTTGCACCGCCGGACTTGGCGGTGTAGCGGTCCTGATCTCCACAAGCGTAGATTCGGGTGTGCCCCACCCTACGG
>JALNXI010000056.1 GCA_023230425.1 Methanoculleus sp.
GCAAAACAGTTCCTTCGTTTCGCCGCGTGGAAGAATGGGTGGCCGTAACCGACCGCGGCCTTCGAGAACCCGATAAGCCGGACGAGGACCCCGGCACTGGTGTGCGGCGCAAGCCCCATCAGGAGTTGGCCCACAAGGTCGAGCGGTCTCTCCGCCCGGTAGAACGGTTCAAGCCCGTAGAATCTCACCAGGAGGTCGTCGATGAACTTCGCCACCCGGACCAGCCACTCGCCGCAGTCCTCCGAGACCAGGATGTCCTGGTGGCGGAGTTCCAGCACCTGGTCGGCCGAGGTGAGGTCCCGGCCGTAGATGTCGTGAGTGTAGCCGAGTTCCTGGAGCCTCTCGATGGGGACGCCGACCTCGTCCGGCCGGAAGTGGGTCAGGGGAAGATCGATCATATCGTAGCGGACGGTCCCGTCTTTAAAGACATAAAGGTTCTGCAGTGCCCGGAGGATTCCCTTCTCGATCGGCTCCACCGGCCGTTCTCGGGATATCAGTCCCTTCACGCCCTTGAGGAGCGTGATGGCCGAGTCACGCACCCCGATATTTTCCAGTGCCGCCGCATACTCGGTCTTGACGTTGATCGAGACCTTCTGGAGGCAGACTGTCGCCACGTTGCACCGAGGGCACTGGTCTTTCCCGATCTCCTGCCCGCACTTCGGGCACCGGAGAACCGGCAGTGTATGGGTACCACACCCGCAGAGGTTCTTGTAGGTGAAAGTTCCGCAGGCAGGGCAGCGCCGCTCGCCGACCTCCGCCTCGATTATGCCGCCGTCCGTGTTAGACCGGGGCCGGGAGGAGCAGGCCGCCTGGAACGACCGGCGTGAACCACCTTCGTCCCCGATAGGGAAGAGCGAGTGGGGCGGCGGCTTCATCTCCCGCTGCTTTGACTTCCCCGGCCTCCCCATCCGGCCCCCGACCCGGGTGCCTGCCCTTGAGCGGACCACAAAGCCCGAGAGATGCATCACAAGGTCGAGGGAATTCTCAAGGGGAGCGTCCTGCCACGCCGGCCGCTTTTCCAGCTGCAACGTCAGGCCGAGGCAGGCGAGGAGTGCCAGATACTCAGAGACCGCTATCTGGTCCCTGGAAAGGCGGTGAGGCACCAGGAGTTCTTCGAGGACCGCCTTCACCTCCGGGGTATCCGGCAGCATCAGCACACCGTTCTCGACCCTCCCCTCAGCGCTGACCCGATCCGCGAGGTGGGCGATATCCGCCGGGGTGACGTCGTCCCAGAGGTAAGTGTAGTCGGGGTGGAGGGGGGCCCCGTCGAGCGCGAATTCTATAGCCTCGAGCTCGCTCTCCGGGTGCCGCGTACCCCCCTCGAGCAGCCACCACTCTTCGCAGTAACACGGGGGCATCAGCGGGTGGTTGTTCTCCATGAACTCACCGAAGCTGATCAGGATCTCGCCGGCGTCCAGGATCTCGTCGACCTGGCCGGCGATATGCCTGGCCTCCGCCGCGTCGTCCACCCGGCGGACCTCCCCACTCCGGAGTTTGACCGTAGGCCCCTGGATAGAGTCTACCGGCACAATCCCCGCTGCCTTCCCCGGGCGCTCAATCTTCATCTGTGTCCCGACCGCCAGGAAGTCGCCGAGGATGTGCATCGTCGCGGGGTTTAAGCCGGCGGCCGCAAACCCGGTGTTCCGCGACCGGCCGAGACGGAGCCGGAACCCTCCTTTACGCATCGGGTAGGAGAAGACCGGCCGCCCACCGATAAGGTCCCGGAGATACTTGTCCTTCGGTTTGATGGCGGCGCTGGCATCGTCATCACCGTTCTTTGCGGCGCCACCGCTGATCATCTCCTCGAGCCAGTCCCAGCCCGCCATCTTCATCTTTTTGACGTTTTTCTGGACTTTCGGGGCTTTCAGGGCCAGCCCCTCCGCGACGACGAGCGCCATCCCCCCCCGGACGGTGTTCGTCTCCACCCGCTCCAGGTTCCGGTAACCGCTCACCTCCTGCTGCTCGGTCGGCTCGCCGTCGATGCAGACCGGACAGTTGGTGATGATCATCCGGAGTTCCTTCTCGCTCGGCAGGTACTGCAGGCTCATGATGTTGTTATACTGCCGGATCTCCTCGATGTAGCGTTCTACCTCTTCGGGGCGGGGAATGTAGCGGCCGATCCCGAGCGCCTGGCGCACGTAGTCGCCTACCAGCACCGAGAGAGCCTGTGCCGTCCCGCCGGCGCTCCGGATGGGGCCCGCGTAGTAGATCTTCAGGTAATCAGTCCCATCGTCGTTCTTCCCGAGGCTGACCTTCGCGATCCCCTCTGTCGGGGCGGCCACCACACCCTCGGTCAGGAGTGCCATCGCCCCCCGGATGGCGTGGTCGAGGATCTCCTCCGTCGTGGTCTCGCCGAACATCTTCGCCACAAAATCGTCGCCAATCCGGAGCGCCGCCTCTTCCCGGGACATCTCCCGTTCGAGTTCCCGGATCCGGGCCGCGATCCCCGTATACCCGAGGAGCGCCTCCACGCGGTCGGCGAGGTCGCTTGCTATCGGGATCTCGATCTCCGTCCTGGGATCGAGCCCGCGGGCCCGTGCGGCAGCGGCCAGTTCCATGGCAGAAGCGAGCCCGGCCGCGAGATCGTCGAAGTACCGGGCGATAGCAGGTGAGACCTCCATGCAAGATGTATGGGCCCTTCACGCATTTAGAGACTCGTCCCCGGGTGCAGAGCCCCGGTCCCGGCAGGTCATTCGCGACCCATGATGAGGTCTCTTCCCGCCTCAAAATCTTTTTCCAGGCTCATATACCGCCCCATATAGGAGAGCACACTTGCAGTCGCAGCTCACTGGCAGCGGGTCAGGGCAAAAGCCCCCGGGTTCACCTCTTCCCGGGCCGGTCCGCCTCCAGCGCCTCGGTGAGCGGCCCGACGCCCGGCTCCCCCATCTTACAGAGGAGGAGCGCAGCGCGCTCCTGCGTCTTCGGATCCGGGTGCCGCATCAGGCGGATAAGCGGTTCGACCGCCGGCTCGCCGATCTTGCAGAGGGCCATTGCGGCGAACGGCTGGAGATCCGGGTCAGCGCTCTCGATGATGCCGATGAGGGGTTCAACGGCCGCCTCCCCGATCTCGGTCAGGGCTGCCATGGCATATCGCCGGAAGTCCCGGTCCTCCCCGGCACGCATCGCCGCGAGGAGAGGAGCAATTGCCGCATCCCCGATCTGCATCAGCGCCCGGGCGGCATACCACCGGACGTCGTTGTCGCCGTCGAGCATTGCGGCAATGATCGGCCCGACCGCTGCCTCTCCGCCCGCCCCGAGTTCGGCGGTCGCCGCACGGCGCGCTGCGAGAGGGCCCCGCCGGAGGTCGCCGATCAGTTCATCGATCCGGGTGTCATCAGTCATGAAGTTCAGGTGCTCCTTCGCTGGTGTTATGTCTTCTGATGCCCCCGAGCGCCCCCCGGGCAGCCTGCTGCACCTCCTCCCGCTCGTCGTCGAGCGCCTCGATCAGGGCATCGACCGACCCTGGATCATTGATCTCCCCGAGGGCCGCCGCGGCTCCTCTGCGGACGCGCCAGTCGCCGGCACCGAGTGCCAGAGCGAGCGAGGCGACGGCAGGTCTTCCGATCTGGCCGAGGGCGGCGATCACCCCCTGCCGGAGTTCCTCATCGTCCGTCTGGAGCGCCGAGAGGAGGGAGGGGATGGCCGGCTCCCCGATATCCCCGAGCGCACCCGCGGCCCGCTGCTGCACCTCCTCATTGGGGTCACGGAGGGCATCGATGAGGGCTACAACGGCGCTCTCACCCCCGAGCCTCCCGAGCGCCAGTGCCGCGCTTCCCCGGACCCGGCTGTTTCCTGTGTGGAGACTGGCGATGAGTTCTTCACGTGCGGGCTCGCCGACAGCCGCAAGCGCGAGGGCTGCCCTGCTCCTGACATAGGTGTCCTCATCGTTGAGGGCCTCCATCAGCGCCGGGACCGCCTCCGGGTCGCCGATATCCCCGAGAGCGACCGCGGCCATCCACCGGACATCCACGTTTTCGCTCTGCAGGCTCTCTATGAGCGGTCCGACGGCCGGGGAACCGATCTTTCCGAGCGCCTCCGTCGCCTTCCAGCGGACGCCGCTCTCCGGGTCACAAAGGAGGGCGGTGAGCGGCTCGACCGCAGCGGGCTCGCCGGCGTCACCGAGGCATCCCGCCGCCTCGTAGCGGGTATCCGGGTTCCGGCTCGATAGCCGGGCGATCAGCCTCCTCGTATCCCGGTCGCACGCGGGTGCGCCGGGACCGGGCTCACCGATGCGGAGGTGCCGGCCGTCGGCACGCCTGCCTGAGAGTTCGAAGAGGTAGCCGAGGAGGTAGGCGACGACGATGAACATCCCCGCACGCACGAGGGTATCCATGCCCACGTACCCGGAGATGATGTATTCGACGGCGACGTGGAGCGCCGCGAGCAGAAGCCCCACGTATAGGGCGCGTTTCCGGTACCAGAACGCAGCCAGGATGAGCACCAGGTAGAAGAAGTGTGTATACGCGATCCCGGTGCCGAAGAGGGCGTGAACGGCGAGGCCCAGGAGAACAGAGAGCACCGTGAGCAGGGCAATGACCGCAAGTCTGCCCCATACTGGTTCTGTGAGTCTCATTCCTGATGAATGAGGTGGGGGCCGTGCAGATAAAAGCATGTGCCGGGGCGGTGAACGGCCGGAGACCCGGCACGCCGTCTCACCGCCGCCCTGCAGCCGCGACCATCGCCTTCTCTCCGCTGGTCTCATCGAGTTTTTTGAGCGACGCCTCGATGAACGCGGGGATGTCGTCCGGGTTCCTGCTCGAGACCAGGTTGCCGTCGACCACCACCTCCCGGTCGATGTACTCCGCACCGGCGTTCTTGATGTCCTGGGCGACAGATTTCCAGCCGGTGATCTTGCGGCCACGAAGCACCTGCGCGGTGATCAGGAGTTGGGGCGCGTGGCATATGGCGAGGACCGGTTTGCCGCTCTGCACGAACTCCCGCACGAACCTGACAGGTGCATCGTGGGCCCGGAGTTTGTCGGGCGAGTAGCCCCCCGGTATGAAGAGCGCATCGAAGTCGCTCGTCGATACGTCGGAGGCGGTCCGGTCGATGGTGACCTCTGCCCGCCCCTTCTTACCATGGACGGTCTCTCCCGCAGAGAGGCCGACGTAGACGAGATCGTGGCCGGCCTCCCGGAACGCCTCCGCAGGCTTTGTGTACTCGACATCTTCGAACATATCCGTTATCAGGACTGCTATCCTGCTCATTGCCATTCCTCCACACGGGCCGGGTCCCCGGCCCGGCCACTGATCAGTCCCTTCAGGGGGTATAATGTTACCGGAGGGACGGTGGGTCCCGGACTGTCCGGCCGCCATTGCGGCTTTTTCGTGGGCGCCGGAGCGATCTCTATACATTTTTATAGCGCGGCGCAAAACCGGAGGTGTATGACCGTGCCGAATCAGGACCCGGGAGGGGTTGCACCCGCAGAAGGAAGGTCGCTGCCCCAGTGGCATACCCTCTCCACTGAGGAGATCCGGCGGGAGCTCGGCACCGGCACGGCAGGCCTCTCCACGGAAGAGGCGGAGGTACGGCTGCAGCGCTACGGGGAGAACGTCCTCCAGGAGGAGGCCCGGGAGACGCGCCTCCAGGTTTTTCTGCGGCAGTTTAAAAGCATCCTGATCGTCATCCTGATCATTGCCGCGGTGGTCTCGTTCTTTGTCGGCGAGCCCCAGGACGCCGCTGCCATCCTCATCATCGTCGTCTTGAACGCCATACTCGGATTCTCCCAGGAGTGGCAGGCCGGGGAGGCGATCGAGGCGTTGCGGCAGATGCTTGTCCAGCGGGCCGTGGTCATCCGCGACGGGAAACAGCGGGAGATCGACGCATCCGGGATCGTGCCGGGGGATCTCGCCGTCCTCGAGATGGGGGAGCGGGTGCCCGCGGACATCTCGATCGTCGAGGCGACGTCGCTTGAGGTGGACGAGGCGCCGCTGACGGGTGAGTCGTCGCCCGTCGATAAGGCGTCGGGGCCGCTCCCTCCCGGGACCAGCCTTGCCGAACGGAGCAATATGGTGTTTGCGGGCACGACGGTCGTCAACGGGCGGGGACGGGGCGTGGTTGTCTCCACCGGTATGAAGACGGAGTTCGGCCTGATCGCCGGCCTCTCCCAGCGGGTCAGGGCCGAAGCGACGCCGCTCTCCCGGCAGATGGACGTCCTCGGCCGCGACATCGGGTTGATCGCCATCGGCATCGCGGCGCTCGCGGTTGCCGTCGGTCTCCTGCAGCAGCGGGAATTCCTGGAGATGTTCCTCATCGGCGTCTCGCTCGCGGTGGCGGTGATCCCGGAGGGCCTCCCGGCGGTCGTGACGCTCACGCTCGCCATCGGCATCAAGAACATGATGCGGCGAAACTGCCTCATCCGCCGTCTCCCGGCGTCGGAGACCCTCGGCGCGGTCTCGGTCATCTGCACCGACAAGACCGGGACGCTCACCCGGAACGAGATGGCGGTTGTCCGGGTGAAGACCCCCGACCGGGAGGTGGCGGTGACCGGGACCGGCTACGCCCCGGAGGGTGAGTTCCTCCTCGAGGGGAACGCTGTCGACCCCCTTGAGGACCCGGGTCTCCGGCAGTTCCTGCGTGCGGTGCTCCTCTGCAACCACGCAACCCTTGCCGGCGATGAAGTGGGCGGGTGGCGGATCTTCGGCACGCCGACCGAGGGGGCGCTCGTGGTCGCGGCGGCCAAAGCCGGCCTCTCCAGGGAGGGTGCTCCGGAGGCGGTGAGGGAGTTCTCGTTCAATTCCACCCGGAAGCGGATGACGATCATCTACCGGGAGGACGGCGGCGACGTCGCCTACGTGAAGGGGGCGCCGGAGGTGCTTCTTTCCCGCTCGTCCCGGCTGCTCCGGGGCGGGTCGGTCGTGCCGCTCACCGACGACCTTCGCGACACCCTCCGGCGGGAACTCGGGGAATACGCGTCACGGGGACTCCGGGTGCTCGGGGCGGCGTACCGCCCGCTCCCCGACGGTCTTGCCCGGACAGCGGAGACCGTCGAGGAGGACCTGATCTTCCTCGGATTTGCCGGGATCCTCGACCCGCCGCGCCCCGAAGCGGCGGAGGCGATCCGGCTTTGTCGGAGCTCCGGCATCGACGTGATCATGATCACGGGGGACAACCCGCTGACCGCCTACGCCATCGCGCAGGAACTGGGCCTCTCAAGTGAGGGAGCACTGACCGGGGCCGACCTCGAAGCGATGACCGACGATGAACTCGAGCACCGTCTCAGGGCGACGAAGGTCCTCTCCCGGGTCACGGCAGAGCACAAACTCCGGGTGATCGATATCCTCTCCCGGGAGAAGGCGGTCATCGCCATGACCGGCGACGGTGTCAACGATGCTCCGGCGTTGAAGAAGGCGAGCATCGGTATAGCCATGGGCATAAAGGGGACGGACGTGGCGAAGGAGTCGAGCGACATGGTGCTCGTGGACGACAACTTCGCAAGCATCGTCGCCGGTGTCGAAGAGGGGAGACGGGAGTACGACAACATCGCACGGTTCACCCGCTACCTCCTCTCCTCGAACGTCGGAGAACTTGTCGCGATCGTCGGCGGGCTCCTTCTGGGCCTCCCGCTGATCCTCATCCCCGTCCAGATCCTCTGGATCAACCTGGTCACCGACGGCCTCACAGCCCTCGCGCTCGGTCTCGAGCCCGCCGAGCAGGACGTCATGCAGCGGCGGCCGCGGGATCCGGACGAGTCCATCCTCACAAGATCCGCGTTCCTGGTCATCCTCATCCTCGGAATATGGCTCGGTCTTCTGACCATCTACGTCTTCTCCGGCCTCTATGAGGTCGACCTCGATCGGGCACGGACGATGGCGTTCACCGGCCTTATCATCTTCGAGTTCTACAACGTGCTGAACTTCCGGTCGTTCCGGTTCCCGCTTCACCGGATCGGGTTCTTCTCGAACCCCACTCTGCTCCTTGCAATCCTCGGGAGCCTCGCCCTCCAGGTGCTGGTGGTCTACGTCCCGGTCCTGCAGGCCTTCCTCGGGACCGCATCCCTGACCCTCGCCGACTGGGGGCTGCTCGCCCTCCTCGGCCTGCCGGTGCTGCTCGCGGGGGAGGCTTACAAGATCCTCCGGCTGCGGAGCGGGCGGGAGGGGCCGGACGCCGGAGAGACACGGGCGCCGGCCTGAACCGGGAGGGGGCTCTCCCCGGGATGCACCCGCCGCCCTCCCGACCGCGGATCTCGGGCGCGGGAGAGTTCGGCAGGCGGTGCGACCGGCATAATTATGGGGGAGGGCACGCAAATCTAATCTCCGATAATTCATTCTTTTTGGCGAGCTCTATGGCTATTTGTCAATCTCTCACAGCATGCCTCACCGCGTCTAACCCCAACCGTCGCCGGGGTGGCGGGGCATGATCGGTCCGGAACTGATCGCCATCGCGGTCTTCCTCTTCACCTACGCGCTCATCATCGATGAGCGGATCCACCGCGCAGTGGCGGCGATGCTCGGCGCCTCGGTCATCGTCTTCCTCCACATCGTCCCGTGGGAGAAGATTCCGGTGTACATCGACCTCGGCACCATCTTCCTCCTCATGGGGATGATGATCATCGTCAACACCGCCCGCGGCAGCGGTCTCTTCGAGTATATCGCCATAAAGACGGCGAAACTTGCAAAAGGGAGCCCGATGCGGGTATTGCTGCTCTTCTCGCTCGTCACCGCCGTCACGAGCGCCTTCCTCGACAACGTCACCACGGTCCTTCTCCTCACTCCGATGCTGCTCTACATCGCAAACGTCATGCGAATCACGCCACTGCCCTTCCTCATCGCCGAGATATTCGCTTCCAACATCGGTGGAGCGGCGACGCTCATCGGCGACCCCCCGAACATCATGATCGGTTCGGCCGCCGGACTGACGTTCAACGAGTTCATCGTCAACATGGCGCCGATCATGGTCATCGACCTTGTCGTCGTCATGGGGATGCTCACCCTCATCTACAGAAAGGATCTCCATGTCTCACCCGACGAGCGGGAGGGGATCGAGAAGACGTTTGCGAGCTTAAACGAGCGGGAGGCGATCCGTGACTGGCCGCTCTTCAAGAAGTCGGTCGCTGTCATCGTGCTCGTCATCGTGATGTTCTTCGCCCACAACCAGCTCGGCCTGGAACCCGCCCTCGTCGCCCTGATCGGCGCATCGATCCTCCTCTTCTGGAGCAGGCAGCCACCGGAGGAGATCTTTGAGAAGATCGAATGGCCGGCCCTCTTCTTCTTCGGCGGGCTCTTCGTCGTCGTCGGTGCCCTCGTCGAGACCGGGACAATCGCGAACATCGCCGGGTTCGTGGTTGAGAATGTCCACTCACCGGGGGAGGCCATGCTGATCATCGCCTGGTTCTCGGCGCTTGCCTCCGCGGTCGTGGACAACATCCCCCTCACCGCCACGCTGATCCCCTTGATCCAGGGTATGGGCGTGTCGATGGATACCTATCCGCTCTGGTGGGCGCTCTCGCTCGGCGCATGCCTCGGCGGGAACGGCACCGCCATCGGCGCATCGGCAAACGTCGTCGTGCTCGGGATCGCCGCACGAAGCGACCACTCCATATCGTTCGTGGATTTCCTGAAGGTGGGGATGCTCGTACTCTTCGTCACCGTCGGGATCGGGACGGCACTCCTCTGGCTCAGGTTCGTTGTCCTGTGATGCCTGTGTGGGTCTACCTGGGCGGCGGAGTCCCGGGTTCCCGGGTCGCCTCGACCTCCTGGAGCCGGCCGACAACCCACTTATACGCGGTCCCGGCCGCCTCCCGTGCAGAGGGGCTCGGGTCCTCCTTTCGCATCCGGTCGAGCGGCTCCCTCGCCTCCGGGTCCGCGATTGTCCCGAGGGAGAGGGCCGCCTGCGACCTGACGAACTCGTCCTCGTCTTCAAGTGCCCGGATCAGCCCGTCGATATTGCGGTTGTCGCGCATGGTGTCAATCTCATCCAGTGTTGCCATGGGGATCTCCTCCCAGGATGCGAGGTGCATCCACCCGGCAATATATATGACTTTCCGGGCACGGCAACACCCGGTTCAGTCTCCTGTTTACCGGTCGGGGTCGTTGCAGTGTGCGGGCGTCTGTCGCCCTGCTACGTCTGAAGGCGCCAGGTCTCGATTTCCTTTCTCTGCGCAAGCCTCCCCGCCACCCGGGCGTGAGCAAGCGATGCGGCCTGCCGGACCTCTGCGGCCGGGTCAGAGAACTTCAGTCGCTCCAGCGGCTCCATGGCCTGTTCATCGCCGACGGAACTGAGGGCTTCGGCTGCGGTCAGCCGTATGTTCTCGTCCGGATCCCCGAGCGCTCCAATCAGTCCACCGATATCCCGTGCCCTCCGCATGCTGTCGATATCCTTCCTCTGCATCTAAACCCCTCCCGGTCGGTGGGGAGTGTCTATCCTGTCACGGTATGAACGTTATGGGAGTCCCTTGTCTTCTGCAAAAAAGAGGTCAGTAGGTTGCCAGGTAGCGGTCGAGTTCCCAGGGGTGGACGGCTGTCCGATAAGCTTCCCACTCGGCTTCTGCGACGCTCGTGAGGGCTTCGACGACGTGGGGGCCCAGCGCCCTGCAGATGAGGTCGTCGGCAAGAAGGGCCTGGTGGGCCGCGTAGAGGTCCCCGGGCAGCGTCTCGATCCCGGCATGCTTCCGGTCCTCGGG
>JALNXI010000057.1 GCA_023230425.1 Methanoculleus sp.
TCGCGACCGTCTCTTCATGCATGGTAGATCTCTATCTTCCGGGATCGAAAAGATTCGTTTTCGGTCTTCCCGTTGCCACGCTCATGCCGCCACCGCCGCGCCGCAGACCACGGTCCCGGTGGCCGGCCGGGTTTGATCGTTGTCTGTCGCCGGTGTCCCCCAAATATTTTTGTGGGTCGTACTATGCATTTTATGGCCCACAAATTTCGTTGCGGATCGTAAATGACCCACAAACGTTCCCGGGAATATGGTTTGCGTATACCGGATCGGGGTTTTAATATACGCAACCGGGTTTGCAGGTATCAGGATACTCACAACCGATTTCCCTCGGTGATGGCGAGCCGGCGCGAAAAGACGTAGGTCGTGGCACGCCGACCTCCACCCTCCGCAAGGACGGCGATGATCTCCCGTTCACGAAGTTGCTGGAGAATCCGGTTCGCTGTCTTCTTCGGGATCCCTGTCTGCTCGAAAAACTCGGACGAACTGAAGATCGGCGTCCCGAAGATCGCATCGATCGCGGCGACAGCATACTGCGACCGGGTTACCTCCGGCACCGTCCGTTTCACCTCGTTGTAGAGATCGAGGATCGCCTTCGCTTTTTTGCTGTTCTCCTCCGCCTGCTCCTCGATGGCGTGGAGGAAGAACGCGATCCAGCCGTTCCAGTCCCCGTCCCGGGAGACCGCGAGCAGCCGCTCGTAGTAGACCGGCCGGTGCCGCTCGAGGTAGGCGCTGATGTAATACATCGGGCTTCGAATCAGCCCCTTCTCGTACATGATCAGCGGGACGAGCATCCTCCCGATACGCCCGTTGCCGTCGCAGAACGGGTGGACGAGTTCGAACTGAGCCTTCAGGACGGAGAGTTGGACGAGCACGTCCTTCTCCTCCCGTTGCAGGTAGGCCTCCCAGTCCGCGAGCGCCCCGGTGATATCCCCTGGCGCCGGCGGGACAAAGACCGCGTGCTCGATGTGGGCGTCCCGCCCGATGAAGTTCTGGATCGTGCGGATGCACCCCGGCTCCCGGTCCATGCCCGGGCTGCCGGCGAGCAGGATCCGGTGCAGGTCGCAGACCAGGGCCGTATCCGCCGCCGGGTCTTGAGGGCATCCACCGCAACGTTAAGTGCCTCCCGGTAGTTGATGATCTCCTGGATATCGGCAAGTGTGGTGTCGTTGATCCGCTCCCTCGGGTTCGCCTCGAACCGCAGGACATCCTCAAGCGACGCCTGCGTCCCCTCGATCCGGGACGACAGCACCGCCTCCTGCGTCAGGAATCAGGCCGGGAGTGTACGGCAGTCTCTGCTTGTGGCATGTGAGTGTCCGCGGGCACGGGTGGGAGATGCAATACCTATGACGGTGGGCTCTCTCGGGAGCACCTGCGCCCTCTCTCGTCAAATCCTCTCAGGATTTCCCGCAAACCCCACCACCAGGCCCACGAAGCCTGAGGTGAACGGCACAACCGCACGGCCGAACCCCAACTCCACCAGCATCTCCCGGAACCAGGAGACCGAAGTGAACGTGGGTATATTTTTGTCCCGTTGTGCAATCATTCCCTGGATAACGTCGTCGGAAGCTCCCCCCCGCTTCATGCTTCGGCACCAGATCTCCCTTTGCACCTGCTCCTCCCAGTCGTCTTCGGCCCGGAAGATGTCCCCCCAGATGAACCGGCCTCCCGGCGAGAGCGCCTGCAAAGCCCGGCGGGCGACCATAACCCGATCCTCTTTTGGGACATGGTGGAGGCAGAGGGAGGTGACGATCGCATCATAGCGATCTGTCGGCCATGCATCCCGCAAATCCTGTGCAAGAAACCTGACCTCTTTGAGGTCGGGTTTTGCCGCTGCCGCCTTCAGCATCTCCGGGGAAAGGTCAATCCCGGTTATCTCTGCATCAGGACATTCCTGCCGGATCATCGCGGTAAGGATCCCGGTCCCACAGCCAAGTTCAAGAACCCGCCGTGGATGAGGGGGCAGGTAATCGATGATGGTGGCGAGGAGAAGTGGCTGGCTGGGGACGATGGCCCTGATGAGACGGTCGTACTCCTCTGCCTCCATGACTCCGTGGACCTCGTGCGTTTCGGTCATCCTTCACCAGCCTTCCTGTATGTTCGTTCCGGGTTGTCCATAGGTAAAACTCCTGAATGTGGTGGGAAATAATTACGCTTATATCATACGTAGTCTGAATGAACAATTATTAAATATTATCTATACGGACGATACTCCATGGATGCAGAGACCCATTCCCACTGCAAATACTATAATATCAAAAATGATTTCTCCGTAGCCGACCTTGCTGCCTTCCACGGCCATCTGGGGCCTTATATCGTCCTTGGGTATCGGATCGGGAAGTATGTGCGGAGTAACTTCTGCGACGATCCGTTCCGGATGAAGGCCGAGGTCCGCTGCGCCGGGGTGCCCCCCCAGTCCTGCCTGGCAGACGGAGTCCAGCTCGGGAGCGGGTGTACGCTGGGGAAACGGAACATCGAGATCACCCCTTCGGAGACCATCAGTTGCGTCTTTGAGGCGGATGGAAGACATATCACCGTCACTCCGCGCCCGTTCCCCCTCCCGAAGCGGGATATGGACTACGAGGCCGCAATCGAGGCCGTGGCCGAGGAGATGTACTACAGGTGCGACGATGAACTCTTCGACCTCTCCTCGTCCTGAAGGGCCATGACTCCATCGGACCCAATCATCAGGCTTGAAAACGTGTATACCGCCTACGAAGGTGCGGACCGCCCCACCCTGACGGATATTTCCCTCTCAATAGGGAAGGGCGAGTTCGTGGTGATAGGCGGCCCGAACGGGGCCGGGAAGACCACGCTGCTTGAGACCATCAACGGGATGCTCCCCATCACCCACGGAAAGGCTATCGTATGCGGGCAGGACGTGCGGGGGGACGGGGTGCAGGTGCGGTGCCGGGTCGGCTACCTCCTCCAGAACTTTGCCTTTGATCCGCTTACGCCGTTCACGGTCGAGGAGGTCGTCCTGATGGGACGCTACGGCACGATCGGACTCTTCAGGAAGCCGGGCAAGGAGGACTACGAAGCGGTGCAAAAAGCCCTACAAATGCTTGGCATCGAGGATCTCGCCACCCGCCCCATCGGGCAGCTCTCCGGCGGGCAGCAGCAGAAGGTGCTCATGGCCCTGAACCTGGCCCGCAATCCCGAGGTGCTCCTGCTGGACGAGCCCTTCTCCAACCTGGACATGTTTGCCCGCGAGGAGATCAACCACCTCCTCGCCCGCCTGGTAAGGAGCGGGGTAACGGTGCTGATCGTATCGCATGCCTTCGACGACCTGCCCGACGGGTCGGTGCGGGTCGTGGTGATGCAGGAGGGGACGATCGTGGTCAGCCGGGAGTGCTCCCCAAAAGAGGTGGAGCAGGTCGTCCGGAGTGCCGGAAAGGGGACTTCGCATGCTTGAGTTCATCATTCAGAACAACATCGTCTGCCATGCCGTGGAGGCCATGCTCTTCGCCTCCGTCGCCTGCGCCGTCCTCAGCGTGATCATCACCCAGGTGCAGATCTCCTCCATCGGGTTTACCATGGCCCATGCCGCCTTTGCCGGTGCCGCGCTGGGAATGTTCCTCTCCCTCAATCCAACCGTCTGTTCCATCGTGGCCGGCGTCAGCGTCGCCTTCCTCATCGGCCCTCTCTCGGATAAGGCCCGGCTCTCTCCCGATACGTCGCTCGGGCTGCTGTTCGGAATCTGCATGGCCGTGGCCATCTTCTTCATCGCCTACATGCAGACACTCGGGCAGGGTTTCTCCGCCATGGGCCTCCTCTTCGGGGACGTCATCTCTCTCTACCGTGAAGAGGTATACCTCCTCGCAGCCATCTGCATCGTGGCGATCATTTTCATCGTCGTCCTCTACAAGGAGATCACCGCGATCATCTTCGACAAGAGAATCGCGGAGTCGGTCGGGATCCGGGTGAAACCGGTTTACTACGCGATGCTCTTTGTCATTGCGCTCACCGTCGCCCTCTGCCTCCCCATCATCGGGGGCCTCCTCCTCTACGTCTGGCTGGTCGCCCCGGCGGCAATCGCTCTCCAGTTCTGCAACCGGTTGTCCGCGATGTTCGTAGTCGCCCCGACTGTAGCTGCGATCATCAGCATATCCGGCGCCCTTGTCGGCCTGGAACATTCCCTCCCGGTCGCCCCCCTGACCGCCGTTCTCTTCTCCGTCGTCTTCATCGCCGCGGTGCTCCTCTCACCCAGGCGACGCGTCACGTTTCGAAAAACTTAATACTTTAATCATAACTATTCTCAATATGAACCAAATTCGTATCTTATCTTTTCTACTTGCCCTACTTTTCGTAGCACCGGGGGTGAATGCCCTTACGGTGGTCTCCACGACTACCGTTCTCTGGGACCCCATCCAGTATATCGGCGGAGAAAAGGTCGAAGCCATCTACATCGCCGACCCGACCATCTGCCCCCACATGCAGGCGGACATCATCCCGAACCGTATCCAGCTGGAGAAGAACTTCATCCGTGATGCCGACCTCTTTGTTGCCCACAACGGGTCGGTCGATCAGTCCTACGTGATGCCGTATGTCGCTGATTTCATGACTGCCAACAACTACGGCACGGTGGAGTGGGTGACCCTGGAGAATCCCTCCATGATCTGGAACACGCCGTCGGGGGCAAAAAATCTCTCCAGCGAGGTGGCGGGATGGCTGATCGCTGCAGACCCGGCAAATCGGACGTACTACGAAACGCGGTTGAACGATTACCTTGCAGAGATCGATGCCGCAGATCTCTCCTCAGAGGAGCAAGAGGTGATTCCCGGGCAGGATGCCGTGGTGATGGTATGGCAGCAGGACGCAGCGGTCGGCTGGCTCGGGCTGAACCTGGTATCCATCTATGCACCGGACTTTTATCAGGGTGGAAAATTCACCCCGCGAGTCGTCGTTGACGATATCCGCAACCATCCCGAAAAATATCGGAACGTGAAGTACGTCATCGAGAACATGCAGTCGGGGGAGCTGGCAAAGGGCCTCGAGGAGGCGCTTCACGACAACGGGGTGCCTGTAGAGCGGGTCATATTCACCAACTTCCCCAGGTCGCTCCCGGGCGTCGACTCGCTCCCCGACGTCATCCGCTACAACAAGGGCCTGGTCACCCCGGTCGAGATCGCATCGGCAGCGGAGGAGACGGCCCCGGCTCAAACCGCTGCCCCGCTCCCCGGAGCGCTGGCCGTTGCGGCAATCCTTGGAGGCGGCTCCCTCTTGCTGTTCACCCGCAGGCGGTAGGAATCGCTTTCACCACTTTTTGATTCTGGAGGAAAAAACATGGAACAACTGAACGAGATCACGAAAACTGATCTATTGCTGCCGGGTTTTCAGGGCCGCGGGCGCACCCGCCCGGGCATCGCTGCCGAAAGGAGGGACCCATGAACGCCGACCTGGATCCCATCGGGTACGTTTCTTCGCCGTATAAGAGAAAAGAGGATGCCCCGCGGCAGGGCAGGCTGACCGACACCGAAACGGAGATCGTCATCGACGAACGATACCTCCCCGGCCTTTTCAGGGTCGAGGAGAAGAAGCATCTCTTCGTGCTCTGCTGGTTTGACCGGTCCGACCGGACCGTACTCCGTGCGACACCACCGCACAACCCGGTGGAGCATGGCGTGTTTGCAACCCGCTCCCCCAACCGGCCGAACCCGATCAGCCTGTCGCTCGTCGATGTCATCGATATACAGGGCGGGAGAATCCGGGTCAGGGGACTGGAGGCTCTGGACGGGACGCCGGTCCTCGATATCAAACCCTACTCAGAGGAGATCGACTGCCCGAAATGAGATAGGATAGGGCCAGAGATTCGGCCGTTTTATTCCACCATTTTTTCCGGGGAATTCCCCCGGTGTGTTTGTTTCGTGATCTCCCAATACCCGGGAGCAGCCTGAAAACGAACGGGCCTTCACTTCAATTCGGCCAGTCGTGCCGAGTTGGCAGTCACCGGGATCGGCGTGACGCCGGGTGTTCGGGCCGCACGCAGGGCATCCGCTCCCAGTGGATGCGGTCATGCCCCTCAAACATCACGACGATGTCATCCGCGTGGCCGAAATGTCCGGGACGGGCACCGCCCGGCATCCCGGTCGGCGGGAACGGGGCCGTTGATGCTGCATTCCCCGTCGGTCTCGGTCTTCTTCGTATAGAGGGCGCAGTCGCTGCAGGTCGGCATAAAATCCTCTTTCCCACCCGGGGGATATAGGTTTTGCCGGCCGGGTTACGAGGGCGGCTCCGCCTTCTCCCACCAGATCTTCACCCGGGTCGAATACCCGGGCACGATGACGGTATCCCCGTCGGTCCTCGCATACCGTTCCAGGTACTGCCTGAGCACCTCCTTCTGCTCCTCCGTCCCGGCAAAGCACCTCGGCGCGAAGTGGTCGACTGCCTCGTCAAGGTCTGCAAACCGGTTGATGTGCCGGAAGGGGAATGTCTCGATGTCAGGGTAGATGCCCATCGAGTACAGTACGTTGTAGATAATGTCGCATTTGGGGGAGGGGACAAACGACGAGCCGTGGAGGAGAGGCCAGAGTTCCCGCGACATCGCGTCCCACGACGTCTCTCCGGCAAACCAGTAGATGTATACGTACCGGGAGGACGCCTCTTCCAGCTTCCTGACGGCATCCCCGATATCGGGGACGTCCAGGGAGTAGGACGCAAAGACGATATCGTACGGCGGACTGAGGTCGTCCGCCACGCTGACGTCCTCCCACCGTTTCGGCACCACATCGATGTTGCCGATCCGCTCCGCGTCAACATTCTCATTGAGCACCGACCGCATCCCCTCCGAAGGTTCGACCGCCGTAACGTGGCCGACCCGCCCGGCAATGGGGATGGCGAGGGTTCCCGGCCCCGCCCCGACGTCGAGCACCCGTGACGAGGGGGTTAAGGGCAGGTCCCGAAGGGTCTTTTCGATCCGCTCCCCGTTGTTCTCCTGCGCCATCCTATAGAATCTGCGTGCTGCTTCTTTCGCGTCCCAGAAACTCGCGTCTGTTGAGTTTCGGTTCGTCTCGTGGTGCCGTCTCCGCTCTTCTCTCCATACGCTGTTCCAGTCAATCGAGTGGGTTTCCATGCATATCCTCCTGCTAAGCCGGTGTTCGTCATCCGTCTCTCTTCGCTCCATCCGCCCGCGGGGGACGATCAGGACCTCCGGATGAACATCTCGGAGTACAGCGCAAACCGTCCTGCATCGACGGGGTAGGTGAACCGGATCCCATCGTTGCCGCAGACCATGCAGAGAGGCCGGGCGGCGCCGAAGTCCATATCGCCCTCGGCAGTGACATACCGGTCGTTCACCTCGAGACGGACGACACTGCCGACGACGAGCGCATACTTCTCCCTCGTGATCTCCTCGACGAGCCGGCACTCCATCCACGCGACCGACCCCTCAATGCCGGGCGGCGCAACGGTGGTCGAGGGCCGGGGAGTGAGCCGGGCCTCCTCAAACTCGTCGACCTCGGGCGGGTAGTTCCGGGCGCAGATCATCACTTCCTCGACCATCGTGGCTGGCGGCACGTTGACGACGAACTCACCGGTCTCCCTGATGTTGTCGAGGGTGTCGCGCCGCAGCCAGGAGGCAAGGACGATCTCGTCGAGAGGCCGGAGGATAGGCGTGATGTTCCCCCAAGGTGCGGCATTCCGGATCCCGGTCTTCGAGATCGTGGAGATGAGCACCACGGGGAGCGGAAGGACGTTTTCCCGTTTGTGCGGCGATAGTTGCATGAGTGTTACTATTTTTTACTTTGTTATTACTTTTCTCATTTTACTTTGAACTTTTTTCATCGTCGCTCCCCCCTCATAGCCGGAGAGCCGGCAGGTGCGAGAATGTCTCGCGGCCATGCGCTACTAATATTGAGTTATATCATATTTAGTAGAATTTTAAGACAACAATCCAATTATTTATTAGATCATAGACACAGGTTCTTCATATCGCAGGGGTGCAGCGGTCCCGGAGACACCGTTACCCGGGGGAGCCATGTACGACAGTATCATTCAGACGGTGACGCTCGCTGCCGGCCTGCTCGGCGAGGTCGTCCCGATGATGGTCGTCGGGGTCTTCCTCGCTGAGGTGCTCGTCGCCCTGAAGGTTGCCGGGCGGATTGCGTCTCTCTCCCGCCCGCTCACCTCGTTCGCACGCCTGCGGGAGGAGTGCGGCACGAGTTTCCTCATGGCCTTCGTCTCTCCTCCGGCCGCGAACGCGATGCTGATGGACTATCACGCAAAAGAGATCATCGGCCGGAAGGAGATGATCATCGCGGCCACCATGAACTCGTTTCCGACGGTCGTCATGCACTGGCGCTACCTCCTCCCGGTCTACGTCCCGCTTCTCGGCATCCCCGGCCTCATATACTTCGGCCTGCTGATGCTCGTCGGCCTGCTAAAGACCGCGGTCGTCATGGTCATCGGCCGGGCCGTCCTCGACCCCTCCTCATGCACGCCGGTCGTTTCGGCGGAGGGGCCGGCCGTCACGCTCCGGGAAGCACTGCGAACGGCGTGCACCTCCTCGAAAAAGACCCTCACGCGCCTGCTCTCGATCACTGTTCCCACCATCGTCGTCGTCGCGTTCCTCATCAACGCCGGCGTCTTCGACCGGCTTGCCGGGGTGATGCAGGGCGCGGGAGCGGTCTTCCCCGTGCCGCCGGAGGGTTTCGCCATCATCGCGGCCCAGTTCGGCAGTTTTGTCGCGGGCGCGAGCGTCGCGTCCGCCCTGCTCGCCGCGGGGGATATGACCTGGCAGCAGATCGTCCTCACCCTGCTCGTCGGCAACGTCCTCACCAGCGTGACGCGGAGTATCCGCTGGCTCGGCTCTTCTTACGTCGCGATCTTCGGGATGCGGACCGGGACCGAGATCATGCTCGTCTCGACGATGCTCCGGAACGGCATCATGGTGTTGCTGGTCGCCGTGCTGGCGTACGGGTTTGGGTGGGGGTGAGGGAACTTTGTCCCGTGCGGAGCTGCGGCCTGATGACCCCACGGCTCATCCGTCCTGCACCTCTCGCACCGCCCGTATCTCCGGTATCTCCATCCCGCCGAGCAGTTCGACGATCGCCTGCACGTACGGCTCCTGCCGGGTGCAGCTTGGCGATGCGCGGGGATCGCTCCGCTGCCCCCGCCGGCCCATCCCCGCGTGACCGGTGGCGATGTAGTGCAGGAAATCCTCTTTCGGGAGGCCCCACCGGCAGTTGACCTGCAGCCGGACAAAATCCGGGTTTTTCGAGTTCGGGAAGAGCACTGCACGCGTCCCGGGGAGTGGGACCGGATCCCCACTGTTTGTTTCTGCAAGACCGAGGACCCGCCGCCACAGCCGGTCACAGGCGACCTCCGGGCACACCCTGCAGTAGCGGTTCGACGGCGGCGTGCCGTCGCCTATGTAGTGACGGCAGAAGTGCGGGTCCATGGGTTAATTACGTTTCCACACGCTCGCATTTAACCTGTAGGGGTGAAGGGGCCGGAGCGAACAGTCCTCTGCCATCCTGATCTCCTGGTAGATGCCGATCCGGTGCCCAGTCTCCAGCAGATAGGTTCCGTTACAACCCCAGATCGGACAACCCGGGGTGATCGTCGGGACGTCGCCCCAGCGGCCAGTGGTATTTCCGTTCTCCTTCGTTAATCGGGAGATCGTTGATGCTGGCATGGCGAATGCGCATCAGGCCGTTCTCGTCGAACTCCCAGTTTTCGTTCCCGTACGAGCGGAACCAGTTCCCTGCGTCGTCGTGCCATTCATATGCGAATCGTACAGCGATACGTGCTTCATGAAACGCCCAGACTTCTTTTATCAGGCGATAATCAAACTCTTTCGCCCACTTACGCTGCAGGAACTCGACAATCGCCTCGCGGCCGGTTATGAACTCCGCTCTATTACGCCAGACGCTGTCCGGGCTGTACGCCAGCGACACCTTCACGGGATCCCGGCTGTTCCATCCATCCTCGGCCATACGGACTTTCTGCACCGCTGTTTCATACGTGAACGGCGGTAACGGGGGGCGATTCTGCTCGGTCATGCGGGTATCCATCCCCGGCGTGCTGATAAACATATGGTCGACCGCGATCGATCTGCATGAATCCGGGCAGACCGCCGGGAAGGGTATACCCTGGCCTGCAGTGCGCACGCCCCTCCCTGCCTGTCCCGCTCCGGCAGCCCCATCGGAGCCCGGTCCCAACGCCGTCCGGGGCCGCACCCCGAAATTATACCGGCGGTGTGAGGAGACGATCGAGCGGAGAGAACTCGATATGTTCGACGAAAAGATAGCGTTCGGACTCTATGACGACGGATGCTGATGAGCGCGACGACCCATCATTTGCCGGATCCCGTATGGGAGATCGCAGGGATGATGCGGGCCGGCAGAACGGAACCTGCGGTCACGGATTGCGGCTACAGAACTGAAACTCAAAATCGAAAAACGCCCCGGCCGGGATTCGAACCCGGGTCGAAAGCTCCGGAGGCTTTCAGGATATCCACTACCCTACCGAGACTGCCATATGATGTTGTCGTGTATGGTATAAA
>JALNXI010000058.1 GCA_023230425.1 Methanoculleus sp.
ATATGATGGTGCCGCCGGTGGTGATCGCCCGGGTGATCAGTTCGGCGCTCGTATTCTCGGCGCCGAGGATGGCGCGGGAGCCGAGGTCGAGGAGTGACCCTGGCGTCGCGACGACGATGCTCGAGAACCGGGCCACGGCGTTCTTCCCGACAAGGCGCGCCGTTGGGTACATGTTGACCTGGTGGACCGGCTGCATGCATACGTAGTTCGAGAGGAAGGTGCCGTCCTCCTCGATGATGGTGGCGCTCCGCGGGAAGACGCTGATCCCCGGGTTCCAGTTGTGGATCATCGTGGATGTGACCTTGGCGCCCTTGCCGACGTAGATCTCGGTCACCCCGATATGCGCTCCATGCTCCTTCTGCCAGGAACTGGCGCAACCGGAGATGATGTGGATCTCCGACCCCTCTCTCGCGATGAAGATGTTGTGCACGTGCTGCACCGGCTCCTCGCGGAGGAAGAGGCAGGCCTGAAGCGGCATGGCGACCTTCGCGCCCGGATGAGCGATGACGACGAGGCCCTGCGGCTCTTTCTGCTTTGCCAGGTACTGTGTATACTTGTCCTTATCCTTCGGGACAGCGTTCCAGTAGTAGTCCTTCACCCAGTCATACTTCTCGAGGGCGGCCTTGATGGGGAGCATCTCGACCCCTTCGGCCCCACAAGTGGTCTGGATCACTTTCTGGTCGATCTGGAAGAAACTCCCGCACCGGTTCTGCATCCCTACTTCAAGGCCGGTCAGGGCGAGGCGTTCCCGGTCCTTCTCCGAGAGGTGCTCCATGTCAGTTATATCTGTTTGCAACGCAGACACTCCCCGTATCCTTTTTCCTTGACCACGCGCAGAATCTCGCGGGGGTTTCCGTGACACCGTATCTGGCCGTCGATCAGTACGTGTCCCTGGTCGGCCTCGAGGTAATCGAGTATGTAGCCGGTATGGGTGATGATCAGGCCGCTTCGCCGCCGGTTGATGATATGGATATCTTTCTCGAGCAGGCCTGCGATCTCCTTGCCCATGAGGCTCATATTTTCGAGGTCGACACCGCTCTCCGGTTCATCCAGCATGACGAAGTCGGGCTGCTGGACCTTCAGTTGCAGGACTTCGCTTCGTTTCATCTCGCCGCCGGAGAACCCGACGTTGACGTCCCGGGTGAGGAAGGGCTCCATGTTGACCGACTGTGCCAGCGCCTCGATCGCGCCTTCTCCCATATGGGATGTGGCGGCAAGCAGTTTCCCGAGCTTCAGCCCGGATATCGCTGGGGGGTGCTGAAACATCATGCCTATCCCGAGGTGGGCCCGCTCGTGGATCGGCATGTGGGTGATATCCTTCCCTTTAAACACAATTGACCCGGACGTGATCGTATAGCCGCCGAACCCCATGATGGCTTTGAGCAGGGTGCTCTTTCCCGAGCCGTTCGGACCCATCAGGATATGGGTCTCCCCCTCCCCGATGTGGAGGTTGATATCGTGGAGCTTCTCGGTGCCATCCACGTTCACGTGCAAATCACTAATATCCAGCATACGGCACTTCGTTTCATGTATATGCCGGGTAATACATTAACACTTGCCAACGGAACAGTTGCCGTTTCAGCCGATAGGAAGGTAAAACTCGCCGGTACGTAGGACTATTGTAAAACGGATTTCTGTATCCGGCCTCCCTGAACAAAGGGGGTCGATTTCGGCCTGAAATCCAACTCTTCACTTTCACCCCGCGCGCGGCTTACGGTTAAATAGCGGTCCCTCCCCGTTCTCTGTATGGAAAGGATCGCATTCACCACGTTTGCCTGCCTTGTCGAGCGGGCCGCCCGGCACCCGGTTATCGTCAGGCGGAACCAGATGCGCAAAGTGGCGTATATCAGCACCGTTGTTCCGGCGGACCGCACTTCTCCGTGATGGAGGGCAAGACAGATTTAACTTGCGGGGGTGAAGGGTGCGGAGCGGGAAGTCCCCGGCCAACAGGTGCGGGGACGGCCGCTCCGCCGCCCTTCTTCATTACGATAGGTATATCATTTTGGGTATTATAGTATAATTCAAGCGTAGATGATCGTTTCCTACAAGTATCGGGCGTATCCAGATGCAATCACGGAGGGGCGGTTGAATACCGCACTCGATACCTGTAGGTGGCTCTACAACCAACTTCTGGAAGAATGCAATGCCGCGCAGGAGAACGGGATCACTCCAACAATGCGGGGAACGCAGGCGCGGATCGTCCCGCTGAAGGATGAGAACCCTGCACTCTCGGGCGTGTACTCCAAAGTTCTCCAGATGGTGAACTCTACGCTCTGGAGTAACATTCGTGCTCTCTCCCAGACGAAGAAGAAGGGGCGGAAGATCGGTAAACTCCGGTTCAAGAGTGCATCCCGGTACCGGACGCTCAACTACAACCAATCTGGATTCAAGATTGACGGAGAGCAGAGCGCCATCACCTTCTCAAAGATCGGAACAATACCGTTCACGATGCACCGGCCCTATGTCGGGACGGTGAAGGGTGTCCAGATCACCCGTTCCGGGGACAACTGGTACGTGATCATCCAGGCAGAACAGAAGATTTCCGAACCAACGAGAGAAGGCCGTTCAGTTGGGATCGATGTCGGTCTGGACTCGTTTGCGGTCGATAGCGATGGCACCGTCATCGAGAATCCTCGGTTCTTTGAACAATCACGGAATACGATCAAGAAGTTGCAGCAAAGTGTTGCCCGGAAGAAGCGGTTCTGAAAGAACTGGATGAAGGCGAAGGATAACCTGGAGAAGGCATATGACCATATCACCAACCAGAAGAAAGATTTCCTCCACAAACTCTCCCGGTGGTATGTGGATGCCTATGCGACGATCTGTGTCGAAGACCTGAATATCAAGTATCTCAAAGAGAACGGTAAATCCACCGGGCTCCGCAGAAGCATCCACGACGCATCGTGGGGACGATTCTTATCATTTCTCTCGTACAAGGCTGAAAGTGCTGGTACGGAATTCATCAGGGTCGATCCCCGTGACACGACGCAGATGTGCTCAAATTGCGGAAGCATCGTGAAGAAGACTCTCTCTGATCGAGTTCACGAATGCCCGTATTGTGGGTTTATCGCCGATCGAGATTACAACGCTGCGGTGAATATTCACCGCGTGGGGATGGAACAGCCCTTCGAGCCTGTGGAGACGATACCTCTCCATCACATCTCGGTGATGCAAGTGTTGTCAATGAAGCAGGAAGCCCCGCCCTTAAGGGCGGGGTAGTTCACACCCTCCTGCGATCTACCGGCACCGTGAGGGGGCGAGACCGGGATGCGGCGGGAGTGCTACCGTATCCTCAAGCCGGGCGGGCGGATGGTGATCAACGTCCAGCCGCTCTTCTCCGACTACATCCCCACGCACCATATCATCTCTTCTCAGCTCCTCGGCCTCGGGTTTCTCTGGAAGGCGGAGATTCTCTGGGAGAAGAACACCTACAATGCCCGGTATACTGCCTGGGGGAGCTGGAAGTCGCCGTCGATGCCGTATCTGAAGTACACCTGGGAGTTCATCGAGGTCTTCGATAAGGAGACGCACAAGAAGACCGGACGGAAAGAGGATATTGATATTACCGGCGACGAATTCAAGGAATGGGTCTCTGCGAAGTGGGTCTTCCCCCCTGAGGTCAGGATGCGGGACTACCGGCACCCGGCTATGTTTCCCGAGGAACTCCCGCGGCGGGTGATCAAACTCTTCTCCTACCGGGGGGATCTGGTGCTCGACCCCTTCAACGGCGCAGGGACGACGACGCTCGTCGCTCATCGGCTCGGTCGCCGTTTCATCGGCATCGATATCTCCCCGGATTACTGCAGGACCGCCATGACCCGGCTCCGGAGAGCGGGAGCGCCGGTCCGCTCCATCGTCTGGGAGTAATCTTCGTGCGTCACTCTGCGAGATACGCCCGGGCACGGAGGTACGACCCCGGCCGGTCGTGGGCATGGGTGCCGAGGTAATTGTGGACCTCCACGGCAGCCCTTGACTCCGCGAGCAGGGCGTTGTACGACTGCACGGCGGCGTTGTACTCCCGGGCCTTCCGGTTGTATTCGGGGACGAGACGGTTGTACTCGCGGACCTCCCCGGACCCGGAGAGGGCTCTCATCCGCGCACCGAGGGCCTCAAGAGATTCCCGCTCTGCCTCAAGTTCCCGTGCGCGCGTCCCGAGCTCCGGCGCGAGCGCCTCGGCCCGGTCGCGCGATGAGGAGAGGGCGCGTTCGATCGTCCGGACCTGGTCGCATCCTGTATAGGAGCGCGGCCCGTCGCCGACCGGGATCACCAGGGGGTCGGAGGAGAGGATCGTCCCGTTCGAGAGGGCCGCTGGCGGGATGCCGACGTAACTCGTGTTCGTGGTCTCGATGTAGGCGAAAGGAGTGTTGCGGTAAGGGCATCCGGCGCTCCTCACGCCGACGGCCATGTGCGCCTCGTCCCTGAAGTAGAGGAGCGCGACCCCGTAGCCCTCCCGTGCGAGGAGCCCGGCGAGGAGGAGGCTTTTGTCGTCACAGTCGCCCTCACTGTCCACGTAGGTCTCGATGGGGAACTTCGGCTCCACGAGCGAGGCGTCGGCCCTGTAGGGGATGGACTGCACGAACGCGGCGATCAGTTCGAGGAATCGGTCGTCGTCGAGGTCTTCCCGGTCCCGGATCCCGCGGAAGGCCGCAAGGAGATCCGCATAGAAGGGTTCCTGGTGAGAGTCGTTCGCGAACGCCTGGTAGTAGATGGGGATCCACTCTTCTTCCGAGAGGTCTCTGGAGAGGTAGAGCCTCCGGTCCGCCTCTTTTGCGCCGGCATAGACCGCCGGATCGGGATCGATCCGGATCGTCTCCTCCCTGTCCTCGAAGGGGAAGGTGCAGGCCGGCAGGTCGTCGAGGCTCGCCCCCTCGACCGGCACGATCGCCGGCGGGACGACCGGGGGGCTCAGGAGGCCGCCCAGGCACCCGGCCCCGAGGGCCGCGGTGACGAGGACGAGGACAGGGAGGATTCGTCGCCACATGGTATCAAAGGTGCCGGGGAAGGTCAGCAAGCGAGCCGCTGGCGAGGTCCGGCGTGATGCCTGATTGGCGAACCGCCTCTTCCCGGTACTTGCCGGTCCTGACCCGGATCCCCCTCATCCCGCAGGCCCGGGCGCTGCCGATATCGATCGGGGCTGCTCCGATCTCCATGGTTACCCTGTTGTCTGCAGGAGTATTTATGGCGCCCGGGAGTGCGACGTCCCTCCCCTCGCCTGGAACCACCGGGAGAACCTTCATGTGGGTTGCAGTGTATCTGCCCCTGACCCAGAAACCGTCACGAGAAGGAGGAACTGGATATGGACGCATTCGAACGAATACCGATGGACGTGAGATGGAAACTGGCCGCCCGGGAGGTCTCTGCACTGCCACTTGCCTACCGCAGGGCTATCCGGGACGGTGCCGACGACCAGCTCTATAACGAGGTCGAACGGGCGGTATGGCAGGAACTGGGCAGAGAGGTGGGCGTTATTGCCCGTGCTTTTGGGATGCCGGTCGGAGACGCACATGAGGTTGCGGAGGCGTTTGCGGCGGCAACAAGGGTGCTCTTCGGGCCTGAATACCAGTACGAGATCCGGGACTCCGCGCCAGATGAGGCGGACCTGACGATCCGGAAGTGCGCGATGGTAGAGAGAGTTAAAGCGGAGGGGGAGAACCCGCTCGCCGCCTGCAACGTCTGCCACGCCTTCGCAAACGCTGCAATCCCGGACCTGAACCGGAACTATGCTCCGAAGTATCGGCGCAGCATCTGTGCCGGTGACAGCACGTGCTCGGTCACGGTAAGACCCACAAGCCGGAAATAACGTGCTTGAGCAGTTTCGAATGCCTGCGGGCCGGGTGCGACCGGCGCGCGCAGACCTGGAAGCCCGGAAGTCCCGGTCTGCTATGTCAGCGGAGAGGCCGAGCAGATATTGAAGCGATGATATCGTCCTGGACGACTTTTGCAGGGAAGAAAACCGCCCCGGTCCAGTTCGCGGAGCCCCTGACCGATACCATCAAATCCTCGCCCGCCAATATCCGGAATCGGATGCCATCATGAGAATCATCCTTATTCCTATCGGGAAGGTCGATCCGGCAGAGATGCAGATGCTCGAAAACCCGTTGAAGACGGAGTTCTCCTGTGATGTAACGATCGGGAAGAAGATCCCGCTCCCCGCAGGCGCGCAGAATGCCGTCCGCAACCAGTACGACGCAGAGGTGATGCTGGAGTTCCTCTCGCTCTCCCGGGAGACCGCTGGCCGCGACCGGGCGCTGGGGGTCACCGACGTCGATCTCTACCTCCCGGGCATGAACTTCGTCTTCGGGCTCGCGGGTCGGAGGAATGCCGTGATCTCTTTCCACCGCCTCAGGCAGTCGTTCTACGGCCTCCCGGAGGATGCAGGAGTCTTCCAGCGCCGGGCCATCGTGGAGGCGGTGCATGAACTTGGGCACACCTTCGGGCTTGCCCACTGCGAAGACCCCCGGTGCGTCATGCGCTTCTCAAACACCATCGCCGAGACCGACCTGAAAGGGCCGGGGTTCTGCACAACCTGCCGCCCAAGGGTCCGCACCGGAGAGGCCACAGGGCGGTGACCGGAAACCTGCTCATCACCGGGCGGCCCGGCTCCGGGAAGACCACACTCATACGCCTTCTTGCGGAACGTTTCGCTGGTTGCTCGCCGGCCGGGTTCTACACCCTCGAAGTCCGGACGGGAGGAGAGCGGGTGGGATTCGATCTCGTGAGCCTCGCCGGAGACCGGCGGTCCTTCGCTCGAACCGGGTTTCCGGGCCCCTGCCGTGTGGGCAGGTATGGGGTCGATATTGAGGGGTTTGAGGAGTTTCTGGCATCCGTCCCGTTCTCTGCACCGGACGTCCGCCTCGTAATCATCGACGAGATCGGGAAGATGGAGTGCTATTCTGGAGTTTTCCGGAGGGTTGTGCGGGAGGTGCTCGATGCCGCCACTCCCTGTGTGGCGACAGTTGCACAACGGGGCGTCCCGGGCCTTGACCAGCTCAAGACCCGGGCTGATGTCCGGGTCGTGGAGGTGACCCGGTCGAACCGTGACGGCCTCCTGCCGGAACTTGAGGCGAGGGTGCGGCGCCTGGTGGGCGCCGGGCCAGGGGGAGCGGGGCAGGGTGGAAACGATCGACGTAAATCCGACAAGAAACCGAAGTAAACTTCCGGGATGTTGCGCACATCTCGAATATTCAGGATATCTGCGGATAGTATATTTACTGCACAATTTAAATGTTTTTTCTAGAAATATGCTGATATTGTAGTTTTAACGCTGATTCAGAAGGAAATTGCACGAATGTAAAAGCATAATGTTTTTATCCTGCCATTCCGACCTTAACGATTGCCCCCAATATATTTTTCCGACTTTCTTCCGTTTCGTTCTATCGTCCTGGAGTGGATGCCTGCTGTCGCACCTTCTCCTGCACTCACGTACCGGTCGGCCCTCCGAGGTCGCCAGTCGCGTCCGCCAGACCGGCCCGTGTCACCTCCACCTCCGCAGCCCTGATGGCGACGGCCCTACGGGCGGGGTTCCGCTCCCCCCTCTGCCGTGCCGCCATCCCCCGGCTCAGGCGTGATCACGCCAGGTCCTCGTCCTCGAATGTGAAGACTTCCTCTATGGTGGAGCCGAGCGTCCGGGCCACCTTGTAGGCGAGTTTCAGGGAGGGATTGTACGTCCCTTTCTCGAGGAAGACGATCGTCTCCCGCCGGACACCGACCTGGTGTGCCAATTCCTCCTGGGTAAGCCCCATCTTCGCCCGGAGTTCCCGGATCCGGGTCTTCACCCAACGTCCCCCTTCCGGAGCAGGTGCCATTCGGCGGCGCTCGCGCTGAACCCCATGAGGAGGAAGAGGAAGACCAGTAACTCCCTCCCGCTCAGCCTGACCATGCCGGTGATGTCGAGGAGGAGCAGGAGCATCAGGACGCCAAACGAGGCTTGCCAGGCATACGAACATGCGAACGCCCGGATCTTGCGGAACCGTTCGTCGTTGGGGGGACCTTCGTCGGTCTTCATCCGTTCCATCACGGCCCCGAAGACCAGCAGGATACCGAAGGGGATGAGGAGGATGGGAATCCAGGGGTTCAGTCCGGGGAGAACCAGGGCAACGGCGATCCCCGCGAGGATGCATACGCCGCCGGCCGCGGCCTGCACCGCCGGTCTCATGCCACGTCTCCCTGCCGGAAGAAGTACCACTGGAAGATGCGGGCGGAGAGCGCCATCAGCAGGATGGTGACGAACAGCACGCCCCCGACCGGGAGGGTGAGTACGCCGAGGTAGTCTACCCAGAAGAGGATCGCAAGGAAGACGAGGGTGAGCAGCCACGAGTACGAGAGGCCGTATGCCCCGAGTTTCTTCATCCGCTCATCGCTCTCCGGTTCATCCCGAAACCTCCAATGCCGCATGGCAACAACCGCGATGGTCACAAGACCGATCGTCACCAGAATTGAGGAGAGTGCCTCGATTCCATCTATGAGGAACGGAAGGAGGAGCCCGGCAGCCGCGAGAACCGCTCCCGCCGCAATCTTTATCGCGTATCGCGTCTTCATCGACTCACCTGTTAGGTATATATAACATTGTGTTAGAAGTATATAACATTTTTGTGCCGGTAGGGCGAAGCGTGCCCGCCCGGGCGAACAGGGTCGGGAAGGTGCCGTGTACCGCAAGATGGGAGGCTTGCCGGGGTCTCCCCCGAAAACGCGTGAGCGCTACCGGCCGGGGGCCCGGTTTGAGGGGTTCCGAGGCAGTCTCGCAGGCCATAGTCATCGATTTACCTCCCACCCCGGCCCAACCAGGGCAAGGGCAAGGCCCTACCTATATTGAGGGCCTGCCGGGTCGGCATCAAGAATAACTATCGGCGGTGAGGTGAGCACCTTAAACCTGACGGGGATATCCTCAATCCCCATGCTCCTTGCCTGCCTATCAAGCATCGCATACAACGATTCTATCGAGAAGGCCGTCTCAGGAGGAGGCGGACCGTTCCAGAGACCAACCTCGAGATATCCTTCGATACCGTAGCCGAAACCGATGACGTTCCCCGCGGGGTAGAGGTAGCGCTCCCTCATCAGATCGTGGCTGGCGCCGGTGAAGTTATCGAGATCAGAGTACGACGCACTCTTCCCGCCCTTCGAGAAGGGGAGCCCTCCGAGTGTGATGGTTACGGGCTCCCTCTTGTTCAGGCTGGCCTTAAGAAGGAAGACTCCGTCTCCGGTGAATGCCGGTTGAGACGGTTTGAATCCCCCGGGATGTATTGCCTGCTCCTGGCCCCCGGCATCGCCGGACAGACAGGCTCCTGCAAGGAGACAGACCCCGAGGATGAGAGCACCGATCAGGATGAACGTTCTTTTCATGCAGCACCTGCTTTTCCTCTGCGGCCGGCGATCCCCCCGCGCCGGCCCCTGAGTAATGGGTACCTGAACGGCTCGCCTCTTCAACCCTTTGCATTATATAATGGCCCTCCTTGCGGCTTGTGCCGGGTATAGGGGCCGGCATCCCGACCCTGTGAGAACCCGCCATCCTGCCGGCAACCACTGCCGCAGATACCCCGACGCGATCGCCGCGATAGAATATGCGCGGCGCACGCGGTGCCCGCAGACGGCGGGAGAGCCGGGGAGAGGAGATGTTCGCCCGGGATGCGATATCTGCAATTTTTAGAGATTTCGCCAAAACCTTAATTTTGGTTGAGAATCTTTGAATGCTGATCACCCACGATTGCAAGCAGGGTCAACTATGAACAGGCTACTGATTGTTTCAAACAGGCTTCCGATCAGCGTCTCCCGGAAGAACGGCGACCTTCACCTGCAACGGAGCGTCGGCGGTCTTGCCACCGGAGTCGGCTCTTTCTACAAGTCCTACGAGAGCCTCTGGGTCGGCTGGCCTGGCATGAACGTTCAGAGAAAGCAGGAAGAGGAGAAAGACCGGATCATCGAAACGCTCAGAAAAGAGCGATGTCACCCGGTTTTCCTCTCACCGTATGACATCAAGCACTACTACGACGGATTCTGCAACAACACCCTCTGGCCGCTCTTCCATTACTTCAATCACTTCGCAGACTACGATCCGAAGATGTGGAGCGTCTACCTCCGGGTGAACGAGAAGTTCTGCGATGCCGTGATGGAAGTGGCCCGGCCCGACGACGTCATCTGGGTCCACGACTACCACCTGATGCTCCTGCCGCAGATGCTCCGGGAGCGCCTGCCCGATGCGGAGATCGGCTACTTCCATCACATCCCCTTCCCGTCATTTGAAGTGTTCCGGAACCTGCCCTGGCGGCGGGAGATCCTCTCCGGCCTGCTTGGGGCGGACCTCATCGGGTTTCACACCTACGGCTACGTCCGCCACTTCCTCTCCAGCGTCCGGCGGATCCTCGGGCACGAGCACTCCTTCGGGGAGGTCCGG
>JALNXI010000059.1 GCA_023230425.1 Methanoculleus sp.
ACCGCCGCACTCCTCCGGGCGTACGCCGGCCTGGCGAACGAGATGCTTGATGCCGGATACGCCGAAGCCGAGGCCGCAGAGATCAGGGCCGAGGTCACCCACTATGACAACGTCCGTAAAGAGGTCATGCGGGCAAGCGGCGACTATATCGACCTGAAACTCTACGAACCGGCCATGCGACATCTCCTCGACACCTACATCAGGGCCGAAGAAAGCGTGAAGATATCGGCATTCGACGATATGCCACTGGTCCAGCTCCTCCTCGAACGCGGTGTCGATGCCGTGGAAACACTCCCGCCCGGCATACGGCGTGATCGCGAAGCGGTTGCGGAAACCATCGAGAATAACGTCCGCAAGTTGATCATCGACGAAACACCGATCAACCCGAAATATTACGAAAAGATGTCCGAACTGCTGGATGCGCTGATCAAAGAACGCCGGGCGCAGGCACTCGGGTACCAGGAATACCTGAAAAAAATCGTCGAACTGACAAAGCAGATTAAGCGTCCCGGTGATGGCGCACGGTATCCGAAGACCCTAAACAGCCCTGCAAAACAGGCTCTCTACGATAACCTCGGCGAGGATGAAGCAATCGCACTCGCGGTTCATGAAGCGGTAACCTTGACCAAACAGGACGACTGGGCGCACAACCCCATCAAAACGAAGATGGTCCGTATCGCCATCAAGCGGGTCATCCATGATGACGATAAACTCGACAGCGTCCTCGAACTGGTCAAAAACCAGCAGGAGTACACCTGAATGCACCGGATCTCCGTGAGTGGAGTGCAGGTCGACGTGATCCGAAAGGACATCCGGAACCTGCATCTCGGGGTATACCCTCCGGAAGGCCGGGTCCGGGTGGCGGCGCCGTTACGCGTAAACGATGAAGCGGTGCGGCTGGCGGTGATCACAAAGTTGCCGTGGATCAAACGGCAGCAGACCCACTTCAAGACCCAGGAACGCCAGAGCCCGCGAGAGTACACCTACCGCGAGACGCACTACTACCTCGGTAAACACTACCTATTAAACGTCATCGAACACGCAGGCCCGTCCCGGGGTGAGGTTAACAAGGCAAGGATAGACCTCTACGTTCCGGTGGGAAGCGATGCCGCCAGACGCGAACAGATCATGCTCAAGTGGTATCGAAAGGAACTCAAGGCCCTGATCCCACCACTGGTCGATACGTGGCAGGAGACGCTCGGGGTGACGGTGGACGACTGGGGAATTAAAAAAATGAAGACCAAATGGGGCAGTTGCAACACCGATGCCCGGCGGATCTGGTTGAATCTGGAACTCGCGAAGAAACCGGTTCAGTGCCTTGAATATGTTGTCGTCCACGAGATGGTGCACCTGCTAGAGCGAAATCACACCGACCGGTTCAGAGAACTAATGGATCGGTTCATGCCACAGTGGCGGCACTATCGGGATGTGCTAAATCAGGCACCGCTAAGCTACGAGACCTGGAGTTACTAAAAAGGCGGCCCCGATACCTGATTGAGCCTGTCGCCGAGGAAAGTCCATTAACAGGGTTCCTCCACCGGCAGACCACACTCCCTCCGGTCGGCCGAGGCCCGCGCCTCCGGCGCTTCGCTCCGTTCCGCTCCCGCTCCACTTCGCGAGCCTCACCTTCCTCCGTTCGTGGCGTCTGCCTGGTCTTCTCCTCCTGTCGGGGACCTCTGACGACCATGACCGGCTCGGAACTCGCCGGTCATCGTCTGCCGGAAATGCTCGTCGCGCCGTGCTGCGGCACCGCGCTCCTCGCACGGAGGGGTGGCGCAAGGCCACCCCTCAAACGACCCCCACCGCCCGGCGTTTCACGCCTCCTCCCGCCCCCTCGGGGAGCGGGCAGTGCAGGGCGATAGGTCGTGGATGAGGACACACAACTGGCTGAACCGGATCGAGCCCTCGGCGTGACATCCATAACTAGAGGGGGTGGCCCCGCAGGGCCACTGCCTCCCGCGCGGAGCACGGTGCGGAGCGCGCACTGTTGCAGGCGGCGGCCGGCGAGGTCCGAGCCGGTCGCGGCCGTCAGAGAACCCGGACAGGAAGAAGAGATCAGGCAGACGCCACGACCGGAAGGGAGTGTGGTCTGCCGGTTGGGACCCCGCAATCCGTCACGATCGAGGGAGTCGCAGGCTGGTGGGATAGTGGAGTCAATTCTTGCTTGCGATGCTCGCTTCGGACCACCGCCCTGCTTTTTTCGTGTCCGGTGCCCCTGGACGCCCTCACTCGCTCGTGGTTGTTGGTTGGTCTTGCGGTAGAAACCGAGCCTGGCTCCATTGGTACCTGAGTTCCCGAGTGTTAGGCGCATATCTATCTAAAACACGGTTAAATTCCAATATTGCTGGATATTTGACGATATTTGAGTTGGTTGATGTGCTTAATAATTAAGCAAATTAGCCCCCCGTTTAGATTGTTAAAATATGGCCATTTTGTTGATATTTTGGATAAATTTGACCAAATTGGAGGGTATTGCTCAGGGTAAAATAGCCCATGTGCTTAACTCACCGGGAAGTCAGGTATGTAAGACACAGCGATGGTTCAACAAACACTTTTCCCAATGTTGACGAAGTGATCATCGTTCCTCACAGAGGTAATATCACGAACGCCGCTGGAGATTGGAACCTGCATCCCGGTTTTTCTGATGCTTTCGATTATGGGAGTGAGAACCAATATCCATACAAGATTTTTGTCAAGAATCCAAATGGCCAGTCCGCTCCTCCCGATGTAGAAAAGTGTTTTTACGCGGTCGCTTCTGACTCCCTATGTGGAGCCGAGTATCAGAAACTAGATTGGGTGCAGTGGATAGATTTGCCACGAACTAAACATACGCGAAGGTAAAAGCTAATTCAGTATAATGGCACGGAAACCGTGGGCTCTGGCAGCCTGGAGAAAACAGCGAGAAAAACTGCTGGAGGGTGCAACGTGTGCATGGTGTGGAAGTGCTGAGAACCTTGTTGTTCATCACACGCACGAAACCCGGAATGCCCGAAGGCACATTGCGCGCCCGATAATTCGAAACCTCATTCACAACAAGGTGGGGACTCAGGAGAGGTGAATAGCACAAAGACAGTTTTGACTTTCATCTGTCCGGAATGTGGCTCTTCCCAAGACGTGAAAGGGAGTGTTACGACGACCTGCAAGAACTGCCGGACAAAGGTGAAGCTCGATCAGGTCGAGATGATAGAGGTCAGTCGGCCGAACTACTATCTCGGGCAAGAGGGGTACAAACAATTCATCAAGCAGTATGCGCCAGAAATCGAGGCACTGGTCAACGCGCAATGTGGCACGACCCTTGATGAACCGGAGTATACCGATCTGGGGCAGGAAACGGTGATCCTGTGCAACCGATGCCATTTAGCTCTCCATAAAGGAATGCGTCTTTGTCCCGTGTGCAAACAGAGATACACCCGGTCTGGTTTATGTTACACCTGTCTCCCAGAGGCAGAGAAGAAGCGCATACAAGAGGGCCGTGCCTATGGGGGGAAGCTCGAAGAGGAGGATATGGATGCGGATAGGTGGTTCTCTGAATTTGAGTCTGCCACTCCTGAGCGCAGGAAAGAGATGTTCAGGGAGCAGATGCTTGAAGAGGACGAATACGATGACGAAGGTTTGGGCGAGGTGTAAACGACGCAGAAGTGAGGGCGCGTGAAGAGGGGCGAGGCAGACATAAATTTGGGGACAAAGATTGCCTGTGTGAAGCCTGCACAAAAACAGTAATGCGAGGGAAGGGATTCGAACCCTTGAACTCCTTCGAGAACGGACCCTAAATCCGTCGCCTTTGACCTGGCTCAGCAACCCTCGCGCATGGGTGGGATGTAGGTCAGATCTAGGAACCTTTTTTAGTATGAGACCCTAAATCCAGCGCCTTTGACCTGGCTCGGCAACCCCCGCGTGCATATATGTCGGTGCCGGAAGAATTATACTTGTTCCCCGGTACGTGCCGTGGGCGCTGGGAGTCATCTCAACCCTATGACAACTCCCGCGCAGAGGAATCATGCGTGCCGCGGCAGGCCGGGGGCTCGCCGCCCGGGAGCCTGCCTGGCGTGCGGGGTATCCCCGGCATCACGGTATCGCCCGCACCCGGGCCTGCTCCGAAAACTCTGTGCGGCCCCGGGATCCGGCACTATCAGCGCGCAAAGAGGGCCCGAAAACATGCGTGGAAAAATATATTGTATATAGAATTCATTAATTAATATACAAAATTAACCCGGAGTTATCATGCCCGTGGTGCACCAAAGGCGCATTTCGGTCAAATCATGCCCAAAATGTTAACAACACAACCTTTATTGAATTGATCGACCGTATTTTCCAGTAGTTGAACTAGAATGCTGGGCGAGATCCTCCATATCCTGGCGGCAGCGATTATCAGCTGGATACTCTTCGTAACCGTCGATATTTTCTTCAAATTGCCGGAAACGGGGGGTGTCAGCGGAGCGTCGGCCATCGCGCGCGATATCGAGGCCGGCGGGGGCGCTCTTGCCGGCGGCACGATGATGGGAAACATCGTCTGCTCTCCTGATGCCTCGGCCGGGACGCTCCTTGCCGCCTGCGGCGTGTACGTCGCCGGCATCCCGGGCGGACTTGCCGCAGCCCTGATGGTCTTTATCGGCAACCGCATCTGCCACGACCCCGGTTACGCAGGGACCACCGGCGCAGTCCTTGCCACGTTCGTCGTCTACGCCTTCACCCTGGTCGGGTTCGCCGCCACGGACTTCATCGCAGGGATGGTGATCGCCATCCTCACCATCCAGGGGCTCTCCCACACTCACGCGAGCAGGCTTCTTGCGCGGCTCTGGAGGGTCCGGCAATGATCGCGCTCTACGTCGTGGCCGCGATAGCGGTCTTTGCCGCCATACGGGCCATCATCGAGAAGAACACCGGCCGGAAACTCCCCTACGCGAACGTCCTGAACTTCGCCGTCGCCGGCGCGCTCGTCCTGCTGCTCGACCACCCGCTCTCCCTCGTCGCCGCGGCAGCCTACTTCGTCGGCTCCACGCTCGAATCAAACGCCATAGCAAGCACCTACGCGGGAGGGGTGAAGCGATGATCGCCGGACTCGAGGTCGCGTTCGGGCTCATAGCGCTCGCGGGTGCCGTCTCCGCCGCCCTCATCAGGGACTCCTACGGGAAACTGATCTCGCTTGGGATCCTTGTCGCCGGCGTCCTGCCGTTCATCGTGGACCGGGGCTATCTGGACGTCGCCGTCACGGTCTCCCTGATCGCTCCGATCGCCACGATATTTGTGCTCATGGTCGCGCGGAGGGAGGAATCGTGAACACCACCTTCATCCTCGGCCTCGTAATCCTCGCCATCGGCGTCCTCTCGGTCGCCTTCGTGCGGCCGAAGACCTACGTCGCCCGGCTGATCAACCTCGAGATACCCGCATGGGGCCTCTTACTCGTCATGCTCGCCTACGACGAGGCCCTCGCGATCCTGACGTTTGTTGCCGTCACCGCCATCGGGACATTCGTCATCGTGCGCCTGCTGGAGTGGAGGGATGCCTCGTGCTGATCATCACGCGGATCTCAAGGTTCGTCTCCAACTTCCAGAACCTCGTGGCGCTCTTTGCCGGTGCGTGCATCATCATATCCCTCATCGGCATCCTCTCCCTGCCGCTCGCGTTCGAGGAGCACCAGCTCTACCCAAAGACCCTCGACCCCGCAAGTTCGCTCTACCCCTACGACCGGGGAGGAGTACCGTTCGGCACAACGGAGGTCGTCGCCCAGTACCCGGAGAACTCGCCCTACGTGGGCTACGTCACCACCTACCTGACACCGCTCTCGCAGTACCTCGCGGACCACACGCACTACCTGGGCACGACGATCGTCGCCCATCCCGGCGGGATCATCGACGAGATCCTCTACAACACCCGGGGGCTCGACACCGTCGTCGAGACGAGCATCCTCTTTACAGCGTTTGCGATCGCCTCCTACCTCTACCGGAGGGAGGAAGAATGATCCCGGCCTACCCGCTCGGCCTCCTTGTGGCGTTTGCGTCGGCAGGGATAGCGTTCTTTGCCCTGATGCGGGAGACCGACGGCCTCCACCGCCTGCTCCTCACGGACCTCATCGAGGTCGTCACCCTCGCGTTCATCGCGCTCGTCGGCACCGACCTTGCCGAGGCTCTCATCCTCCCCGGCCTCGTGGTGGGCGCGTCCGAACTGATCGCGCTCTCCGAGATCTACCGGATCAAGGAGGGCTACACCCGGCCGCCGGCGGACAGCCTGCAGATCGAGGTGATGGAGAGCGCTCCCGCCATCCTCGCCGCAATCCTCGTCGTCTACGGGATCGTTCTCTCCGGATTCTCCGGGGGCGCCGTCGCCGGGCTCGGCGTGATCTTCTACTTCCTCTGCCGCGACCACAACGAGCGGTTCGAACTGATCGAGACGGCGAGCGGCTACTCGTGGGTCCTCTGGATCATAGCGTTCTTCGTCTTCATGATCTTCCCCGAGTACTGGTTCTTCGCGGTCATGCTCGCAGGCTCGGCGATCCTCGTCAAGGTCATGGCCAAGATGTCGCTCATCGGCACCATGCGGGGTGGTCCAAATGCCTGATATCGGCGGAATCGACCTCTTCGTGCTGGAATTCGGGGATATCCTCCACTACTACACCCCCTACACCACGACGCTCTTCCTCCTCGCCCTGATCTTTACGGCTCTCGCCATCGTCTCGAGGCCCGAGGGGCAGATCGACATAGCGTTCGGGGGGGACGCCTACTACGCGAAGGAGACGACACTCCCTGAGATGCGCTTCAGGCGGTTCATGGCGATAGCCTGCGGCCTCGCAACGATGGGAGCGATGGGGAGCGGAGACCTCTTCAACTTCACGCTCTTCGCCTCGCTCGTCGGCATCACGAACGTCGGGATCGTTGCGGCAGTGAAGAACCGTCACGTCCTCAACGCCGCATACGAGTACGGCATCGTCGCTATGGTCGCCACCCTGCCGCTCTTCGGGGGCGCCGCGCTGATCCTTGCGACCACCGGCACGCTCTCGATACCGGCTCTTGCGGCCGGCGGCTTTGCTGTCCCGTTCGTGGGGAAAGCCCTCCTCGTGCTCGGCGTTATCGGAGAGGGGATGGCGCCGTTCTACGCGGCAAAGGCCGAGATGTTCCGGGCGCCGGGCGCCCCCTACGTCATCATGTGCTCCCTCTCATCGCTGTTGATCTTCCTCCGGGTCGTGGAGATTGCCATAACCATATGATAGCCATGAAACGAAGGACAATTACCTACGGACTCGCGGCATCGGTCATCGCCGTCGCCGTCGCATGGGCGGCGCTCGCGGCGGCCCTCATTCCGCTCTGGGCTGCGGAGACGGTCATCGTGATAGCGTTCCCGGTACTGGTGCTCTTCCTCGGGCTCTGGTGGCGGGCCCCGGGAGGAGAAGAGGATATACCGTTCATAGGATACTGACATGATCGAGTACCTGGTATTTGCAGCAGCGTTCGGACTCCTCCTGCTCGGGCTTCACCGGAAAGTCATCGCCCGAATCCAGATGAGGCCGGGACCCCCCGTCTGGCAGGAGATCCTCCATGCACTGAAGTTCTCGTTCAAGAGCACCTGGGTGCCGAAGACGGCAAGCGCCACGCTCTACATCGGGGTCGTGCTCGTCGGCATCGGCATATGGAGCGCAGCGCTCTTCGTCGTCCTCGCCGGCGAGAGCATCCTGATCCTCTTTGCGATCTACATGCTCCATAAGGTCGTGGAGCACGGGTTCGGGCTCTCGTCGGGCTCGCCCTACGGGAAGTTCGGCGGCGTCCGGTCGGTCATATCCGCGGCTTCCGAGATCCCGCTCTTCGTCACCATCTCTGCGATCTACCTCTTCACGGGGTCGCTCCTCCTGCGGGATATAATCGCCTACCAGGGGGTCCACGGGCCGCTCCTTCTGATTGTGCCGCCCGTCGCCATAGCCATGTACATCGTGATCCTCTCGAAGATGCCCTACGGCCCCTTCTCGATCGTCGAGAGCAAAGAACTCGTGAGCGGCTACAAGACCGAGCACTTCGGGGTCTGGCGGGCCGGGATCTCCGTCATCGACGGGCTCAAGACGTTCGTCCTCCTCTACGCGTTCGTCGCGATCTTCATCGGGGCCGTGCCGTTCTGGGCGGCGCTCGTCATCATGACCGGGATCCTTGTCACGCTCTCGTTCGTCTGCGCGGTAACCCCCATGCTCTCGCCGTTTGACAGCGTCACCATCCAGGGGCTTATCACCGGGCTGATGCTCGCCTACGTCGGGTATCTCTGGTGGGTGATGCCATGATCCGTGAAATGGTGCTCATTGGGGGGGCGGTGTACATCGTCATAGCGCTGCTGCAGTGGCTCGATAACCAGACCATCCAGGGTGAAGCGGTGGTCCTCGCCGGGGTCCTCGTGGCCCTCTCCCTCATCCACCACGCTTCGAGCGAGGAACGGCTCAAGAAGTTCGAGATGGTGGGGCTCTGGCTGATGATCGCCCTCTTCGCCGGCTACGCCATCGCAAAGGCGGGAGGATACCTATGACCCGCTACCTCTACGAGAAAGACCTCAGGCAGATGAAGTACACCATCCTGACAAGCACGAAGCATGATGAGGCGGTCCGCGATATCGCCCGGCGAATCGGGCTAACCGACGCGAAACTCCGGATGGTGATGATCCGGCGGTTCGATATGTCCCTGCTTGAGAACATCGAGGCCCGGTGGGAGATGGGACAGCAACATGCGGACGGGGATGACCCGGTAGCAGAAGAACTCGGGCGCGAGCTCTTCACGCGGTTCATACCCCTCGTGGATCCCGGGACGATGCAGTCAATATACAACGAGACCAAAGCAATGATGACAGACGGATCATCCGCCGACGAGGCGCTCGCGAGAGGGAAGGCACGGATCAGAGAGGCGGTCCTCTCATGAGCATCCTCCAGAATATCAAGAACGCCGTCCGGTCGAGGTCGATTCACGTCAGTTACGTCGACGTCGGGTCGTGCAACGGCTGCGACATCGAGGTGCTCGCCTGCCTTGCGCCGCGCTACGACATCGAGCAGTACGGCATCTACGTCCACAACAACCCTCGTGAGGCCGATGTCCTCCTGGTCGTGGGCTCCGTCACACCGCAGTGGGTGGACAAACTCCGCGATATCTGGGATAAGATCCCGGAGCCGAAGGCGGCGGTCGCCATCGGGAACTGCCCGATATCCGGGTGCGTCTATAACAGGAGAGGCACCCTGACCGAACCCCCGGCCGAGAACTACATCCCCATCGCCGCGCAGGTGCCGGGCTGCCCGCCCCGGCCGACGGAGATCCTCAACGCCATACTCTCGGTCGCGCCGCTGATATTCAAAGACTACGAGGAGAAACAACGATGAAGAAGACCGTCGACGTATCCATACCGCTCGGCCCGGTCCACCCCTGCTGGAAAGAGCCCGTCCGCCTCAAGTGCGAGACGGCGGGCGAACGGGTGCTCAGGGTCGAGGTCGAGCTCGGGTACATGAAGAAGGGGATCGAGCGGATCATGCGAGGCCGGCCCTGGCAGGAGGTGATGTTCCTTGCGGAGCGTGTCTGCGGCATCTGCTCGGTCATTCACAACATGGTCTTCATCGAGACGATGGAGGAGATCAGCGATATTGCGGTCCCGCCGCGGGCGGCCTACCTCCGGGTCATCGTGAACGAACTCGACCGAATGGCAAGTCATATCCTCGCGAACTTCTCCTACTGCTACACGATCGAGCACGAGACGCTCGCGATGTACCTCTTAAACACCCGGGAGACGGTGCTTGACAACCTTGAGCGGATCACCGGGTCAAGGATCAACACCGCCTACATGATCCCCGGCGGGGTCCGGTTCGACCTCCTGCCGGAGGACGCCGCGGCGATGCTCGCCGATCTCGTGAAAGTGGAGGAGGAGATGAAGCGGCACGTCCGGATCTTCGAGACCGGCCCCCTGATCGCTCTCCGGAGCAAGGGGATCGGGGTCATGAGCCGTGAGGAGGCGATCAGGGCGCACACTGTCGGCCCCACGGCCCGGGCGAGCGGGGTTCCGGACTCCGACCTCCGCCTCCGCCACCCGACTTACAAGGCGCTCGGCTTTGAGCAGGTGACCCGGACCGAGGGCGACAACTTTGCCCGGATCATGGTCCGGTTCCAGGAGGTCTTTGCGAGCATCGACCTGATCCGGAAATGCGTCGATACCCTCCCCGACGGCCCTATCCGGGGCGGCGGCCTCTGCAGGGCGGGCGAGGCCTCCTACAGCGGCGAAGCTCCCCGGGGCGAGTTGACCTACTCCATAAAGACCGATGAATACGGCAGGGTGGTCGATATCGCTATCCGGACGCCGTCGATCATGAACATCGAGGCCTGCGCCCATTCGATGATC
>JALNXI010000060.1 GCA_023230425.1 Methanoculleus sp.
TGTAGTTCGCCGGGTGCACGGTGAGGAGCACCTTCTTGTCTTCTTCCGGCTTGATGGTGAGCCTGACACTCTTGTTCCCGTCAAACAACTCGGGCGTGGGCAGCGAGGTGACATTCTCATCCTTCGCTCTCTGCCTGACCTCCCCAAAAGCCCTCTCCCAGGCTCCGGCCGCCATCTCGTTGTCGGCCTCGATGGTCAGGTTCACCCGGTCATAGGCCCCGTCAACGGAAGACGAATTGCCCCATCGCATCCGGGTCTCCATCCGCACCGGCCCCGACCCCGCGATCATGTCCGAGCCCTCGAGGCTGATCGGTGCTACGGTGAGGGTGATATTGTCGTCCTCTCTCTTCGCCACCGCAATCGACGGCCCGACCCGCACCGTCGCCCCCCCCTCCTGGGAGAGGAAGACCGCGCCCATCTGGTAAGTCCAGGTCTGGTCCACCCAGTAGTGGTTCGAGGATGTGTAGGTGAGATTGCCGAGGGGGATGGTCACGTTCGTACTCCCGGTATCTATCGTCAGGTTCGCCCCGCCTTCCCTCACCTGAACCGTCCCCCCCGACCCCGCGGGGGTGAGGATGGGGAGCGCGAAGGCCCTGCCCCCGGTCGCCGGCGCACCCGTCCCGAGGTCAAAGGCTGTCGAGAGGAGCACCCCGCTCCTGTTGTTCACCCAGAGCGAATCCAGGCTGATCTTATAATCCACGAACCGGTCCTTCACCGCGTTCATGTGCTGGATCTCGGCCTCCCTCCCCGCCGCCGGGACCCCGTACACCTGGTACAGCGAGAGCGCAACGACGATCACGCCGAGAAGCAGCACAAAACCGACGACTTCCGAGAGGCCGTCATCACGCGGGCGGGGCGGCATAGTCAAGGTAATTCTCTGTGCGGGGTCTATATCTACCTATTGCTCCTCACCATCCGTGTTCCGCCGGTTAAACTGGAAACCGGGGGACCCCCGGCGATTCCGTAACCCTTATCGAGTCTCTCCGGCCCCCCTCCCCCGCACCGTCAAACCTTTTCATCTTCGCCCGCCCATAGGTACAGCACATATGCCACAGGAGTCGGGAGTGGCCCCCCCGGGGCGGTCCCTGAGCCAGGGATGCGTCCTCTGCCACCAGGGAGCAAAGATGGTCCTCTTCGTGACCGGACGATGTCACCGGACCTGCTGGTACTGCCCGCTCTCGCGCGAGAGAAAGGGCCTGGATGTGGTGTTCGCAAACGACCGGAAGGTCTCATCGCCGCCGGATATCATTGAGGAGGCCGAGAATATGAGCGCTCTCGGCACCGGCGTCACCGGCGGCGAACCGCTGCTCGTGCTCGACCGGGTAGTCGAGTACGCGAGCCTTCTCAAGGAGCACTTCGGCCCGGACCACCATATCCACCTCTACACAGGCCTCGCACCGGACGAACCCATGCTCGAATGCCTGCGGGGGCTGGTCGACGAGATCCGGCTCCACCCGCCGCACGAGTCCTGGCCGCGCATCCTCGATACCGATTTCGCCAGATCAGCCGTCCTCGCCCGCCGGATGGGCTTTGCGATCGGCATCGAAGTCCCGTCGCTTCCCGGGCTCGAGAACCTTGCCGCCGCTCTGCCGCTCCTTGACTTCCTCAACATCAACGAACTGGAGTGGGGGGAGACCTGCGCCGCCGCCATGCGCGAGCGCGGGTTCGAGCCCGAGGACGGGCTGCATAACGCAGTGTTGGGTGCCCGCCAGTGGGCGGAGGAACTCTCTGCCGACCAGAAGGTGCACTTCTGTTCGTCGGTCTTCAAGGACTCAGTCCAGCTGCGGGAACGGTTAAAGCGGATCGCTGCCAACACTGCCCGCCCGTTTGATGAGGTGACGGATGACGGGACAGTTGTCTACGGGGTGCTCGAACCGGCAGGCACTCTTGAGGGGTTCCTGGAGAGCCTCGATGAGGATGACTACGTTATCTGCGAAGGAAGGGTCGAGATGGCATGGTGGGTGCTTGCCGATCACGCTGCCCGGGTGCCGGGCCGGAAATACGTCGTCGAGCGCTACCCCAACAGAGGGATGGTGGTTGAGGTGACGCCACTCTAATGCTGCGATCCGGCATCGAGGCCCTTTACGCGCGTTACCTGCGGTGGCAGGTGAAGCACATCCCCCGGCACGTTGCGGTGATCCAGGACGGGAACCGCCGGTTTGCCCGGGACCAGGGGCTCGATACGGCGGTCGGGCACCGGCTTGGAGCGGATGCTACGGAACAGGTCCTCGACTGGGCATGCGAGCTCGGCGTGCGGCACATCACGCTCTACACCTTCTCCACCGAGAACTTTCGGAGGGAGAGGAGCGAGTTAGCGTCGCTCTTTGCACTCTTTCGCGAGAAGTTCATAGCGATCCTGACCGATGAGCGGGTGCATAAAAACCATATCCGGGTGCAGATGATCGGGGACCGGTCCCTCCTTCCCGACGACCTCCTTGCGACTATCGAAGCAGCGGAGAAGGCGACGCTGCACTACACCGACTACTACATCAACATAGCGCTCGCCTACGGTGGCCGGAACGAGATCGTGCATGCCGCCCGGTCGATACTCGATGAGGTGAACCAGGGCATCATCGATCCCGCGGCCATCAATCCCATGACCGTCGAGAGCCATCTCAACCGGGGAGCGCCCATACCCCCCGTCGACCTGATCATCCGTACCGGCAGCGACTGCCGGACATCCAACTTCCTCCCCTGGCTCGCGAACGGCCACGAGTCTGCCGTCTATTTCTGCGCCCCGTACTGGCCGGCGTTCAGGAAGATCGATCTCCTGCGGGCGATGCGGGTCTACGACCAGCGCATGCGCTTGAAAGAGCGTGCCGGCTGGAACTCCTGATGAGCGACCGCTAAGCCCGGGCTCCTCCGTGGTCACCGCCCAAAGCGGCGCGCGCGCGACTGAAAGTCCCGGAGCGCCCGGAGAAAGTCCACTTTCCTGAGCAGCGCCCAGTTCACGTCGAGGAAGAAGAGCTCGGAGTAGACCGATTGCCATATGAGGAAGTCGGTCAGGTGGTCGCCGCCCGTCTTGATGACGAGGTCGGGCTCGTAGTTAAAGGTGAGGTACGACTCGAGCACATCTTCGTCGACGGAGCCGGGGTCTACGCCGTCTCTGGCCATCCTTCTCACGCAGTCGGCGATCTCTTCCCGCCCGCTCTTCCCGATCGCTACCATCACGTCCATACCTTCCCCGCTGACCTCCTTATCGTCCCGGTAATGCAGGGTCAGGCGCGCGATCGAGGAGACCGTGCGGATAAGCGGGAGACAGCGTTCCAGCCGGGCAGGATCAGCGGTGCTGATATGAAACATGGCACTCCCGATCCCGAGATCACGGCACCATTGGGCGGCAAGGTAGAGGTTGCCCGGGGCGTCGAGCATATCCTGTTCGGTGATCATGAAGCAGATGTGTTCCGGAAGCGTATGGAGGTCGCGGAGGAGGATCCTCTCGTAGAGGCGATAGATCACGACCTCCACTCCAGCAACTCGGAGAGCGAGAGGGTGTTTACGATATCGTCCGGGGTGCACCAGCCCCGGCGCGCCAGCATGATGCCGTAGCGCATATTCGAGAATTCGCCTGCCCGATGGGCATCGGTCCCTGCAGCCAATTTCACTCCCTTCTTCTTCGCGTGCCAGATATAAAAATCGTCAAGGTCGAGCCGGTGGGGCGATGCGTTGATCTCAAGGGCAGTTCCCGTCACCGCCGCATGGTCGATCACCCGGAGAAGGTCGATCGCGTGCGGCGGCCTCCGGCCGAGGAGGCGCCCGGTGGGGTGGCCGATGATATCGACGTGCTCGTTCTCCATAGCGGTCAGGACGCGCCGGGTCAGGACGTCCTCTCCCTGGCCGAACCCGGAGTGAACCGAGGCGATAACCAGGTCGAGGCCCGCAAGCACGCTGCCTGGGTAGCCGAGCGTGCCGTCGCTCCTGATATCCACTTCGCTCCCGGCGAGGAGCTGGCAGGTATGCCGCCGGTTGACCCGCTCGATGTCGCCCTGCTGTTTTGCGAGAGCCTCCAGCCTCACCTTTGAAGAGTGGTCGGTGATCACGATGTACTCGTAGCCCCGGGCATCTCCCGCCTCCGCCACATCCTCAAGCGACTGGTGGCCGTCGCTTGCGGTGGTGTGGGCGTGGAGGTCCCCTCGGATATCGGAAAGGTCGACGAGGTCGGGGAGGGCGTGCCGGAGGGCGAGTTCGACCTCGCCCCGGTCCTCGCGCAGTTCCGGCGGGACGGCCGCCATGCCGAGGAAAGAAAAGACCTCCTCCTCGCTCCCGAAGGTCCGGAGATGGCCGTTCGCGGAGTCCTCGAGGCCGTCAGGGCCGAGCCGGCAGCCCTGCTCCAGTGCCACCGCGGCGAGCCGGGCTAAGAACCCGCGAGAGCCGGTGGCGCAGAGGAGCGCGGTGCCGCGCCGGTCGGGATCGGTGAACCGGACGTTCAGCCGGGCACCGCCGAGAGAGAGCGAGACCTCCTCGGCGCTCTTGCCGGTGATCGCATCGCCGGCGGCCTGAAGGTGGTGCATGAGGGCGTCCCTCTCGACGGTCGTGACGAGATCGATCCGGCCGATGGTGCTTGTCCCCCGGCGGTAACCCCCCGCAACCGTATACTGGCCGTCCGGGAAGAACGCCGCCACGCTCCCGATCACGGCGTCGGCCTGTGGGCGGGTCAGTCGGTCTGACTTCTGGCGGAACTGCCTGATACCTCTCCCGATCGCCTCTTCCTTCTTTGCGCCGAACCCCTGGAGCGCCCGGAGCCGGTGGCCCTTCAGCGCCCGCTCCAGGTCATCCACGGTCAGGACGCCGAGTTTCTTCCAGAGGGTGTGCAGGGCCCGGGGTCCCAGGCCGGGAACACCGAGAAGTTCGATGACTGACCCGGGGATGGTGGCCCGGAGGTCCTCGAGTTCCCCAAACGATCCGGTTGCGGCAGTCTCCCGGATCTGCCCGGCTATCCGGACACCTATGCCCGGGATACGGGTCAGTTCCTCCTCATCGAGTTCAGCAACCGGGATGGAGAGCCGTTCGACCTGCCGTGCCGCCCGCTCGTAGGCTCTGATCCGGTAGCGGTCGTCTCCGACAATATCGAGCAGACGGCCCATAAACGCGAGCCGTTCGGCAACATCCCTGTTCGTGACCAGCCTCTCGGGGGTCCCCATGATCACCGATCGGCTTGAAACCATATAGACGTTGACGCCTCACCCCGGTGGGCGCTCCGATCCTGATGACGCCATCCAAATCCATAAACTGATAGAAGTGAAAGAAGATGTAGCATGCTTCCTTCCACATTTGAGGATTACCTCGAAGCAGTCCTCACGGTCACGGGAAACGGGAGGCAACCTGCGACGATGCAGGATATAGCGGCAGCCCTCGGCACCGGGAGGGCAACCACCGAGACGACCATCGCCTCCCTGGTCGAGGAAGGATACCTGGAGCGGGCAACCGGCGATGCCGTCAGGCTGACCGAGAAAGGGAGGTCGGTGGCGGCAGGGGTGGCCCGGAAACACCGCGTCCTCCAGTGCTTCTTAACAGAGATGCTCGGCGTCGATGCAGATGCGGCAAGCAAGGAGGCCTGCACCCTCGAGCATGGCATATCCGACGAGACGATCGAGCGGCTCTCCTCCTACATGGAAGGCGCAGAGCCCCCGCAGGAGCGTGGCAGGCGCTGCCGGGGGCGGGAAGCCTGCACACTCCTCGACTGCAAGGAAGGGGATACCGTCCGGGTGGCTATGATACGGGGGCCCCGGCGGAACCGCAGGCTGCTTGATCTCGGTATCTTTCCCGGCGAGGTCGTGCAGATCCGGCGGAAACTCCCGAACCAGTCAGTCGTCGTCAGGGTGAAAGGGTGCGACATTGCCATCAGCCCCGAGATCGCCACATCGATCATCGTGGAGTCGTGCCCATGAGGTTAGCGCTGGTCGGTAACCCCAGCGTGGGCAAATCCCTGATCTTCAACCAGCTCACCGGCCTTGGGGTGGAGGTGAGCAACTACCCCGGGACCACCGTCGAGTTGCAACGGGGCAACACCTGTTTTCAGCGCGAGATGGTCGAGCTCGTGGACCTCCCCGGCATCTACTCGCTGGAAGGGAATTCCGACGAGGAGACCCTGGTCCGCGGGTTCCTGGACCGGCAGGACACCGATGCGGTCATCGCAGTGGTAAACGTCACGCGCCTGGAACGCAACCTCTACCTCCTCCTCCAGGTGGCGGAGTACGGCCTCCCGATGGTCGTCGTGCTGAACATGGCCGACGAAGCCCTAAAGCAGGGGCTCGAGATCGACCCCGGCCCGATCCGCGACCTCCTCGGCGTCGAGGTGATCTTGACGGCCGCATCGCAGGGAAAGAACATAGACCGGATCATCCCGGCGGCCCTTGCCGCCACCCGGCCGTCGAAGGGGGAGATTCCCTACGACCACCATGTAGAAGCCGCCGTCCGGAGCCTCGGGAAGATGTTTCTGGCCGACCGGAAGGAGAGCATCCGGGCGCTCCAGGGGTTCGGCGATAACCCGGAGATGCTCGAGGCGGCGCGGACGATCGCCGACGAGATCGAGTCCCGGCACCGGATGACGGTCGCCCAGATCATCGCTGCCAACCGGCACAACTTCGCCCGCCGGATCGCCGACCTCACGCTCAAAGAAGAGGCGATGCTCCCCCGGACCGATCTCGACAGCATCCTGACGCGGGTGTTCCCGGGCATCCCGATCCTCCTCGGTATCCTGGTGGGGATGCTCCTCGTGGTCTTCATCGTGGGATCGTTCCTCGAAGAGGTGATCGTGGGGCTCTTTAATGTATTTGCAATTCAACCGTTCCTCGCTCTCGGGCTGCCGCCGCTGGCAGAGGCACTGGGAACGTCCGTCCTCCTCGCGCTCCAGGCAGGCTTCGGTATAGCGTTTCCGTACGTCTTCCTCTTCTACATCATCATATCCGTCCTCGAAGACTCCGGATACATGACCCGGGCAGCCTTCCTCGCCGACAGCGCTATGCACAGGGTCGGGATGCACGGCGGGGCGGTCATCCCCCTCACCCTGGCGTTCGGGTGCAACGTGCCGGCCATCATGAGCATACGGCTTCTGCACTCTCGCCGCGAGCGTATCATAGCCTCATTCCTGGTCACGATGGTCCCCTGCTCGGCCCGGACCGTCATCATCGCCGGGATTGTGGCAGGCTTCGTCGGCATCGGGGCGGCATTCAGCGTGTACGCCATCGTCTTTGTCCTGATCCTCATCACGGGGCTCGTCCTCTCCCGCGTGGCACCCGGCGAACGGTTCGGTATGATCATGGAGATGGTCCCGCTCCGCCGGCCGGACCCGCGGCTGGTGATGAAGAAGGCCTGGTCACGCCTCTCCGAGTTCCTCTTCATCGCGATGCCCCTCCTCCTGGCAGGAAGCGTCGTCCTCGGGCTGCTCGGGTTCTTCGGTATCATGGCCATCTTCGAACAGATGGTGGAGCCCTATACCATGGCCCTCCTCGGCCTTCCCGGCTACTCGGCAACGGCGCTCATCTTCGGGATACTCCGGAAGGAGATGGCGTTTGAGACCCTTGCCATCCTCGCCGGCACCGCCGACCTCGGGATGGTGCTCTCGTCCCTCCAGCTGTACATATTTGCTGTTGTGACCGTCCTCTTCGTCCCCTGCCTTGCGACCATCACGGTCCTCCTGCGGGAAGTCGGTTCAAGGATCACGCTCGCAATCACGCTCTACACCGTTGCCCTCGGACTCCTTATCGGAGCCCTTATGTATCGTATCATGGCATAGGTAGTCTACTGATATGTATCGCTACGTAACCGGCATCCCGATGATCGACAGGGAGTTCGGAGGTCTGCGGGCCGCCGCAAACGTTCTCATCCTGGCGCCGCCCCTGACCTACGCGGAGCACCTTGCCTACAGGATAGCCTGTCCCCGGACCGGGGAATGGACGGTTGCGATCTCGACCGACGAGCGTGCCGCCGATGTCGCCGGTGCATTCCGGAAGCAGGGGGCCGGCAGGAACCAGGTCGGGATCATCGATGCGGTCACGAAGAGTTCGGTGCCGACTCTCCGGGACACGGCGAGGGCGAAGTTTGTCACGAGCCCCCTTGACCTGACCAGCATGGCGATCAAGTTCTCCCGGATGGTAGAGGATATGTGGAAGGAGGGGGTGATGGCCGATCCTCCGGGGCCGATGCCCCCGCCGGTCCGGCTCTGCGTCAACTCGGTCTCGACGCTTCTTATGTACGCACGGCTGGAGGTGACCTTCAGGTTCCTCCACGTCATCACGAACAGGGTGAAGAAACTTGAGGGGGTTGGTATCTACGTTCTCAACAGTGAGTCGTTCGACGAGAGAACCGTATCCACGATCAAGCAGCTGATGAACACGGTCATCGAGGTGAGGACGGATGACGGGAGGCAGTCGGTGGAACGGGACTTCCGTGTCATCGGCATCCACGGCAGGACGACTCCCTGGATCCGTTACTTCTACGATGATGGAATACTGACGATTGAGGAATGACGATGAAACCCTTACGCTCGTGCTCCAAAAACCGCGTTCTCCCGATGTCGTGTCCCCCCGCCCCTCCCCTCGCCCCGGAGGCGAACCGGCCATGCTGACGTTTGTGGGCCTCGGGCTCTACGACCTCGGCGATATATCGGTCAAAGGCCTCGCATGCGTCCGTAACGCCGATGCCGTCTACTTAGAGTCATACACATCCCGGCTGATGGGGACGGACGTTGCTGAGATGGAGGCGTTCTTCGGCAAGGAGATCCGGGTGCTCGCGCGAGAGGACGTCGAGCAGGACCCCGGAGATATCATCGAGCGTGCCGCAAGAGGCCGGGTGGCGTTCCTGACCGGGGGGGACCCCATGGTCTCGACGACGCACGCCGACCTCCGGATGCGGGCGGCCGCTGCCGGTGTTGCAACCTCTATCATCCACGCCTCGTCCATATCGAGCGCCGTCTGCGGCCTCTCGGGTCTCCAGAACTACCGGTTCGGGAAGTCCTGTTCGGTGCCGTACCCCGCGAAGGGATGGTTCCCGACGGCCCCCGCCGAGACGGTTGCGGCAAACCTTGCTCTCAACCTGCACACGCTCGTCTACCTTGATATACAGACGGATCGCTACATGCGCATACCCGATGCGATTGCCATACTCGAGGAGATGGCGGAGAAGCGCGGCACCGAACCTCCCGCACTCTACGTTGGCATCGCCCGGGCGGGGTCGGAGAGTCCCTTGGTTCGCGCGGGGATCGGCGCGAAACTCAAAGAGACGGACTTCGGGCCCCCGCTCCACGTCCTCGTCGTGCCGGGAGAACTCCACCCCATGGAGCGCGAGTACCTGGAGACCTTTGCCGGCCTATGACCCTCGAAGAGCAGGGAGCCCTCTTTGAAGAGGCTCTTCTCCAGACCCGGATTGCTGTTCTGGAGGGGACTCTCCTCCGCCGGGTGGCGGACGAGGTGTTCGAGATGGCTGCCGCATACCAGAGCGACGGCACGGCGTTTCTCCGGACGGGCGACCGGGTAAACGCGCTCGCGGGGTTTGCATACGGGTTCGGCTGGCTTGACGCAGGCTCGCGGCTCGGGCTGCTTGAGTCGCCTGCCGTCCACCCGCCGGATGCGGCAGACGTGTGCATTCCTGACTCGCTTGCCGCCCACCTGGATGAGAAGACCCACCGCTACCGGCGGATGCTTCATTCCGCTCTTACGATGGTTGAGGCGGGGCCGGACGAGGCGAGCCCGCTCCGTGCGGGCGCGGAGGTGCTTCATTCGGCGGCACATTCCTGGTACGCGGACGGCGTAGAGCACCTCAAGGCAGGCGACCTTGCCGGCGCCCTCGCCCGGTTCAGCTACGGGTATGCCTGGCTTGATGCCGGCGTCCGTGCGGGGCTCTTCAGGGTTACCGGTGAGCGGGGCCTCTTTACTGTCTAGAGCAGCGATTCCAAATTATCGGTAGTGCTCCAGCATATACCTGACAATTGATCTCAGAGGATCCGACCGAATTACGTTGCGCACCAACCCGCGTTCATGACAAACAATAACCTGGGGAGAAGATTTCCATTATCGGGCTCTGGTGAAGCCCTATTCTGGCTGTCATTCTTCCCTGACGAGATTGGTGCCAGACCTGGCCTGAAGTTCGACCCTTTTCTTCTCAAGCATGTCCTCATGCCGTGGACCGTGGTGGCTATCGCCATAGGGGTGGGGCTGACGGGGAGGGGTCTCCCCCTCCCCTGTCTTGCGC
>JALNXI010000061.1 GCA_023230425.1 Methanoculleus sp.
TCAGGGGAGCAAAGACCGGGATGAAGACCATCATGCCCCCGCGGCCGAGGGCGCTGATGAAACTGAAGACCATGACCCCTCGCATGACCGGCAGCGAGAAGATCGCACGCATCGGAACGTGCGGGGAGTCCGGGAGCGCCAGAGAACCCGGCTTTGCTTCCGGGAGGGATATGGCGACGAGGAGTGTGGCGAACGCCGAGAGGCCGGCCATGACGTAGAAGACCGACGGCATCCCGAGCGTGTCGTTCAGGAACCCACCGAGGAGCGGCCCCACCCCCATGCCAAGGAACATCGATATGGAGAAGTTCCCCATCTGGCTCCCTTCCTTCCCCTTCTCCGAGAGGTCCGCGATATAGGCCATGGCTATCGGAACGACCATGGCCGACGCCAGCCCGTGAATGAGGCGGACAACCGTGAGCGAGTAGACACTGCCGGCGATGAGGTAGGCGAGCGACGTGACCGCGTAGACGAACATCCCGATGAGGATGATCCACTTCCTCCCCTGCCGGTCCGATATCCGGCCGATGATGGGCATGAAGACTGACCGTGAGAGCGCGAAGGCTGAGAAGATGATGCCGAGCCAGATGCCGGTCGCGCCCAGGTTCTCCGCGTAGATGGGGAGGAGCGGGCTGACGACACCGAGCCCGAGCATGGTGGCAAAGACGGAGATGAATAAGACGTTATAAATTCGTTTGGCAGTATTCATGCAGGATACACCTGATTCGGGATCAAAGCCGCAAGATCGGTCTTGCGGTGAGCGTTCACAAATGCGGTGAAAATAGTTGGTAGCGATTGACCTTATATTGACCCGGTCGTCCGCCGGCTGAAGTTATACCCGGTGCGTGACGCAGCACCACCGGTCGTAGATGGGGTCACGCCGGTTCTCGAAGACCCCGGCATCCCGCCCCTGCCCGACGCACCACTCCTCCACCCGGGCCGCCTCGGCCTCTGTGCCGACGGTGATCAGCGTTTCGCCGGTGAGGTCGAGGAGCCCGGTGATGATCCCTTCCCAGAGGGAAGCGTTGTAGGAGTAGATCTCCCCGGCCATGAACACGGCGCCGAGGGGCACCGGCGTAATGTAGCAGGAAGCCTCCTGTGCGTCGATGCACATGGTGTCTTCCGGCGCGAGGCGGCCCCGGGAAAGCCCGAGCGCGAGGAGCGCCGGGTCGTTGTCGTAGGCGAGCGCCCGCACGCCGCCCGCCCGGAGGGCCGCGGTACCGACACCCGACCCGCAGCAGCAGTCGAGACAGCCCGTCCCCGCACGGTCGCCCCAGACCTCGTCGAGAAGGTCGCGAATTTTACCTTCCCGGTCGGGACGCAGGTCTTCGAGGGCAGGGTGCACGGTTGCGCAGATATCGAGGCTGTAGTACTCCCGGACCGCCGAGAGCCACGCCTCCCGGCTCTCCTGATAGATATCGCCGCCGACGACCTCAAAGCACTCGATCGCCGCGAGCGTCGGGTCCCGGAAGAGGAACGAGACGGCATGCCAGCCGTTCGAACCGTCGTGGAGCGCGAGCGCGAGCGGCTCCTCCTCCTCATCGACCAGCAACCGGGCCTCGTCCGGTTTCGCCCGGAGCAGCAGGGCTGTACAGAAGTCTTCCGTCAGTTCCGCAAACGACGGTTCAACCATCCGGCACCCGTCGACCTCAAGGATATCTGCAACCTTCATACTTCTCGCCTCTCGATCTTCAGGCCCCCCGGCGCCCGGATGACCCCATCCACGCGGGCATCCTCGTGCAGGGTGAGACCCCGGCAGGAGACGTTCCCGAGGATATGCACCTCCTGCTCGACCGTCACATCGCCGTCGCTCTGGACGTCACCGTGGATGACCGATCCTCTGGCGATGCTCGCGCCTTCACGCAGGTGGAGGCTCCCGAAGACCGTCGTCTCCTCCCGGATCGCGATCGACTCCGCACGGATGTTCCCGTGCAGCCGGCACCCCGCCCCGACGGTCATCCTCTCCGGGACCGAGAAGGTCTGCATATTGAGGACGGCGCCGGCCGGGATCATCAACGGTGTGGCGGCGGGGGCCTCTTCGTCACCCAGGAGTTTCTGGAGGACAGCGTCCAGTTCATCCTCCTTCTCTATCCCGAGGACGGCCACCAGATACATCATGATATAGATGATGACCGGCATCGGGTTGCGGATGGAGATCCAGCCCTTCGCCTCAAATCCACGCTCGATCTGGACGTTGTCCCCGATATCGAGGTCGCCTTTGACGACGAGTTTTCCCTGGATCTTCACCCCCTCGCCGAGGTAGGCGTCCTCCTCCACGACGACATCGCCAGCGACCTCGCACCAGTTGTCTATCCGGACGTCGCCGCCCGCAGTGATGTTGCCGTTGATCCTGCTGAACTCGCAGACCACGACATCGTTCCCTGAGAGGCCGTAATCGATCCGGCACCGTTCACCGATGACAATATCCTGCCCGGTCTTGAGCGTCCTCTCCTGGAGCTCGGTATGGTCCGGGAGGGTGCAGGCCCTGATCCAGTCGTGGTCTCCTGTCGGTTCCATTTACCTGGTAAGATCTTCATGCGCCATACTTATGACTCTTATTAATTAGGTCCAGGACGATCGGCATGAGATCGCAGCCGCGGATACGGTTGAGGCCGCCCTCCGCGCACGAGACCTCGTCGAACCGAACCGTCCGGTCCACCCTGACTCCGGGGCCCCTGATGACGACCGGCACCGGGTCGGCGCTGTGGTCTTTGATCGAACAGGGGGTGCTGTGGTCGGCGCAGACGACGAGCAGGGTATCCTCGAGACCGAGCAGCGGCTCGAGCGCCGCGTCGATCACCTCGATGAAGTCCCGCTTCTGGATCCCTTTTCCATCGTGGCCGGCCTCGTCCGCGCCCTTGATGTTCATCAGCACGAAGTCTTTCCGGTCGAGTTCCCCGAGCGTTGCCTTCACCTTGGCGTCCAGGTCGGAGTCGACCGATCCGGTCGTCCCCGGCACCGGTATATGCTCGAGCCCCACAACCTTCCCTATCCCGGATATGAGCGTAGCCGCGGAGATGACGCTCCCGGAGAGACTGTAGCGCTCCTGAAACTGCGGGAACGCGCCCATCTTCCCGGCGCCCCGGATCAGGAGGAGGTTTGCGGGCACGAGACCCTCCTCTATCCGCCGGGCGTTCAACGGGTGGTCGGAGAGAACCTTTGCGGACTGGCGGATGAACTCGTTGCAGGCTTCTGCAGTCTTTTCGTCCGCCGGCTCGTCGGTGCAGGCCCGGATGGTGAGCGGCCGTACCCCTTCCTTCTTCGGGTCGTTTGAGGAGACCTTATCCCCGAGACCTTCCCCCACCAGAGCGAGGGCCGCCCGGTGGCCGGCGCCCGACTCGAACCTGAACCCGAGACCGAGCGGTGAGAGGTCCACGCTCTCCCGGATCGCCTCCGAGAGGGGTCCGGTCCCGGATATCCGCCCTGCCCGGCGGTCGGTGATGAGGCCATCCCCCCCCACCGTGGCGAAGTTGCACCGGAACCCTATCATTCCGGCGGTCATGTGGATGCCGGTCCCCTCGGCCTCGAGCGGGCCCCGGCCGGTGTAGTACTCCTGCGGCGGGTAGCCGAGCAGGGCGAGGTGGGAGGTGTCGGAACCGGGGCGTATGCCGGGAGCGATGGTATCCATGATGCCGCAGACGCCCTCCGCGGCGATCCGGTCGAGGACCGGGGTCCGTGCTGCGCTAAGAGGGGTCCGTCCGTTCAGCGCTTCACAGGGGCGGTCGGATATACCGTCCAGCACCAGGAATAATACCTTGTGAGCAATCATCGAAAACAGGTGAGATCCCGAACCTGATTACTCTTCCCGGTGGGCGGGGAAGGTCCGGGTCACCGGGGGTGGGCCGTCCTCTGAAGAGAGACACACCGCTTTGCATGGCGGAGCGCCTCCTTCGCGAGGGCATCACCCCGCCTGCAGCACTCCTCCTTGCAGTCGATCATGATGAGGATATTGGCCGTCTTGATCATATCGGCCGAGAGGCACCGGATCTCCACGGCAAGGTCGTCATCGATGACCGCTTCCACGTCGCATATGACATCGTAGATCTGGTGGGAGTATCGGTCGAGCAGCGCGTTTGCGATGGAAACCCAGGTCCCGCTGCTCTCCCTCTCCCGGAGAACGGTCCACTCGCGGTGGAACTGGACGAGCATCCTCCTGATGATCCCCCGGGCCATCTTCTGCTGCTCGTCCGGGGTCCCGGGGCAGAGCACAGTCTGCTTTGCCCGCCGCGTACCAGCCGGTTGCTCTTCGGCCGTCACTATCTTCACCTCCCTGCACGCTCCGGCGGAGGTATAACCCGGCCATAGGGTATATACCCTTCGTGCCATCTCCGTCGCATGGATTCTGTGAATAGTGAAGCTATGGGCGCTAAAAAAAGGGGTGAGCAGCCGCGGCCTTATACGGTCGCGATCTGCTCCAGTTTGGACTTGGTTATCTCGACCCGGCGGATCGGATAGATCGTCTTTACGACCTTGAAGACGTCCCGTGCCATGTCGCCGGAGACGATATCCTTGACCAGGGTCTCTAAGTCGCTCTCGGCCGCCCGGGCAGTCAGGGCCTGTGATATCGCCTGCCGCACAGCGTGGACCTGGCTCTGCTCGGCCCTTGATAGGGTGAGACAGACGACCGTCACGCGCAGGAGTTTACCGTCCTTGCTGATGACCGGGTGGATGGTATCGATACGGGATGCCCGTCGCTTGACCATCGACCTGAGGTAGTCCCGGGTCACTTCGTGCCCGATGAACTCGGTGTACGCGGCGTCGCCGGTCACGTTGTTGATCTTAAACCTCATCTTGATGTGGGACTTTGAGTAGTCCTGCACAACTTCGCCGAGCGTTGCGGTCATAACCCGGCCGACCATGTTCGCGGGGTCGGCCGAGATGGTGTCGCCGATCTCAACTTTGCCGAAGGCGTCGGGTACGTAGACACGGTACCACTTCTTGGCCTTCCAGCCTTCCACCCTTCTTCCAACCTGTTTCTTCCTTGCCATGGTATCACTTCTTTCTGATTATATCATTCTTCAGCCTGAACGCACTCCGGAGTTCTCTCCCGTTTCGTTGAAGCGCAGGTGCATACGTCCTCCGCTATCGCCAGGTTCATGAGGTAGTCGTCCATCGAAGCGATGATCGACCGAAGCCTGGTCCCGTCGATCTCGACCCGCACCCCTCCCTCGATCGGGTATGTCCTGATCAGGGTGAGGTTGTCAGGCTCGAGCGCCGCCGCCACACATCCGGGAAGGCTGTGCGGCGTCTCGATGGTGCCCTCGATCCGGATCATGCGGGAACCGCCTCCAGGAGTCCCTGCCTGAACCGATCCACCTGGTCGGCGCCGATCAGGGCGCCGGCCCTCCGGTGGTGCCCGCCACCCTGGCCGCCGCACGCCTCCGCGAGCCTCCGCATCAGCGCCTCGAGATCGAGGTCAATGCCGGGCGGACAGCGTGCCGATACGGAGTAACGGTCCCCTCTTTGTCCGATGACAAATACAGGGCCGTTCTGGACGAAGTCGTTTGCGAGCGCATCCGCGACGTCGCTTGCCACGGACCCGTCGTCCACCGCAAAGAGGGCGAGGCGCTCATCGAGACGGCGCGCCCCGCGGATGCCGGCGATGACCGCCTGCCGGTAGCGGGCGGTGATCTCCCAGGCCTCCTGGAGCGCGTAGGTCGAGCGGAGGCAGAGTGATGCGCCGATATCCCCGGATCCGGCCTTGCCACAGGCGTCGACGACGGCGGCGAGGTTCACGGCCTCGTCGATCACTTCCCGGCCGAGGCTGTAGGTGGTGCCCCAGATCCCGCAGAGTGCGGCGTGCGAAGCCGTCGGAGCGGCCGTGAGCACGACCCGGGAGAGGAGGGATTCGACGTCTACGTCGTCCTCGTCGGTGACCTGCGTGACCAGTGCCCGGGCGGCGTCGGGAACGCCCGAGAACCCGGCGAGGTACGGGTTGACGGCGAGCGCGAGCTGCTCGACGAGCCCCCTCCCGGGAAGGCGGATGCCGCGGCGGGGTGCGATGAACCCGTTCGCGATGCCTTCACTGTATATGTCCCGGTTCGGCCCTTCGTTCTCCTGGCCGTCTCCTATGATCCCGAGGAGGGCGAGGCCCGCGAGGTCCCGGTTGTCGCCCATGCGCTGGGCGACGAGGTAGGCCGCACCGGCCGCCGAGAGGTTCCGGTCGCCGTCGATCCCGGCGAGGCGCGGGTTGACGTGGTAGTCGCCCTCGAAGTGGGGCAGGTGGTGGTCCACCACCATCACGTCGTCGGGGAGGTCCGAGAGTGCTGATCCAAAATCGCAGAGGAGCACGCTGCCGTCGTGAGGGACGTCGGCCGTGGTGATGCTTGAGCGGATCCTCAGCCGGAATTGCCCGCCTTCACGGAACATAGCGTGGCAGAGGATGGATGCGGCGGCTATGCCGTCCGCATCGTGGTGCGCCAGCACCTCCACAAACTCCTGCTCGAGGAGGTGGCCGGCCAGGCGAGCAGCAGCGGCGTCAAGCGACATGGATCATCAGCGGGTAAGCAGGATCTCCGCAGTCTCCGGTTTGTAAGTCCAGCCTTTCGGCATCCGTCCGGACTTGACGTAGTACTTGGCCAGCCTGCGCACCTTGGATTCGGTGATCTGGAGCTGCCGGGCGTTGTGCACATCCTTCTTGTTCTCCGCAAGGTGCTTCCTCAGCCCGAGTGCCTTCTGCATCAGGTTCCGAAGATCTTCAGGGATCTCCGACTCAAGGCCCTCCTCGCGGAGGATCTCGTTTACGCGCTTGCCAGTGGCGAGCTTGACGTCAGGGACGCCATACCTGTCTCGCAGCGCAAGGCCGATCTGACTGGTCGACATGCCGTCTTTGCGGAGATCGACGACGATCTTCTGGATCTCCGGTATGTCCGTGTTGGACCACTCGGGTGCTTCCTTCCGGTAGGGTCGGATGGAACTGCTGGTTCCGCGGCGCCGAGCGTACATTCTTGCCATTCATACACCTCCGTTAGATATACTATGCTAAGTCCAGAAAAGAGTCTGTTGACTGACTAATCTCTGTAATCCCGAGCCCTTGCGGGCCGTGCTTCCGGGAGCACGTCGGACTTACCATAGCCAGCACATATGGTGCCTGCATCATATTCTCCGGGAGGCGTCTTAAGGGTATCGTGCGGGTGCGCGAATGTCCTCGAATTCACCACGATTCGTGGGGGTTTATTGTGGTCTACAGCGACTTCTATTGCATGAAGGAAGGCCGGCAGGACCACCATACCGGGTATGCGCTCACAAAGGAGCGCCTTCTCTCCTGCGGCATCGCTGCCTCGGCCCTGGTCGCGTTCGGTGCCACCGCATACTGCCTCTCCGCGGGGATATTCGTCGTCTGCTCCCACCTCTTCTACGTCCCGATCGTCCTTGCGGCCTATCGCTACCCGAACCGAGGCATTGCGTTCGCCGGCATGCTTGCCACCGCCTACCTGGCAGAGGTGCTCCTCCTCTCCCCGAGCGGCGGGCTCGAAGTCGCAAACGCCCTGCTCCGCGCCGGGATATTCTTCGTCGTCGCTGCCGTTGTAGCGCACCTCTCAAGCCGCCTGCAGGCACGGGAGAGCCGGTACCGGGGGATCTTCGAGACGTCCCCGGCAGGCATCTTCCTCTTCCGACCGGATGACGGGAAGGTCGAGGAGATGAACCAGCGGTGCGCCGGGATGCTCGGGTACCCGGCTGGCGAGGTCCCGTTCCTCAATGTCCCGGCGTTCTGGCCCGACCATCCTGGGTGGGTCGGCCCCGACCCCGGGATCTCCGACCTCGGCTGTGAGTTTCTCCGTCGCGATGGGACACGGTTCCCCGCACTCCTCTCTGCAAACCCGCTCCCCGATCGCAAGGTGGTCTGCGCCGTGGTCACCGAGACGACAGAGCGGAATCGGATGGAAGAACGGCTCCGTCGGTCGGAAGAGACGTTCCGGGTCATCCTCAACACCGTCGACGTCGGGATCATCCTCGCCGACCCGGGCAGGCGGATCGTCGAGGTGAACGAGGCGGCGGTTCGGCTCTTTGGGGGTGCCGGACGGGAGGATCTGGTCGGGCGGCACCCGCAGAGCCTGGTTGCCGAGAGAGACCGGGAGACCGTCCGGGCTTACCGGGAGCGGGCCCTGCGCGGGGAAGCGCCTGTACCCCTGGTGTGCACGCTCTGCAGGCCTGGCGGGGCCGAATGGCCTGCGGAAGTATCGGTCACTCTCCTGAAGAAGAACGGGGATGCCCCGGAACGGCTGATCCTGGCTATCCGTGATATTACGGAGCGGTGCCGGGCGGAAGAGGAGATGCGGGAGGAGAACAGGCGTCTTTCCATCATCAATGAGGTCATCGCCGCCGCAACTGCTTCCCGAGACCTGAACGACCTCCTCCCGGTCTCGTTGGCGAAGACCCTCGCCCTGCTGGAGTTCGACCTGGGTGCGGCCTACCTGGTGTACCCGGGGATCGACCTCGCGCACCTGCGTGCCTGTGTGGGGGAGGGCTGCGCCCCGCCGCCCTGTGTGCACCGGGACGAACCACCCTACCGGTATGTGCTTATCGACGGGGAGGCGCGGTTCGTCGACCGGTTCCAGGAGAAGTATCCGGGGCATGAGGATCTCGCCGTCCGGTCGTTTGCGGCGGTGCCCATCGTGGGTGACGACGGACCGGTAGGATGCATCGCCGTCGCGAGCAGGACCCGGAAGACGATCCCCGAGAGCGAACGCCGGATCCTTACGGCGATCGCCGAAGAACTCGGTAGTGCGGTCGAGAAGGGAATGCTCCAGGAGGAACTTGAGGCGGCGCTCGCGTCTGCCAACCGCTACCTTGACGAGGCGAATGCGGCGGCCGCGGAGGTCAACCTCTACGTAGATATCCTCACCCACGACATCAACAACGCAAACACCGCAGCGATGGGCTACCTGCAGATGTTCCTGGAGTCTGCCGACGAGTCAGACGGGGTGATCGCCGAAAAGTCGCTTGCGGCTGTCTACCAGAGCAACGACATCATCCGGAACGTCTCCACACTCCGCAGGCTCAAAGCCGGATCCGCCGAACTTCGACCAGTAAGGCTTGAGCCCGTGATCCGGGGAATCTGCAACTACTACACCGATGTCCGCATCGCCTACGACGGGCCGGACGCAATGGTCCTCGCCGACGACCTCATCGGTGAGATCTTTGCGAACCTGATTGGAAACGCCGTCAAGTTCGGTGGACCGGCTGTTGAGATTACCATCAGTGTCAGGGAGGAGGGTATGGTATCGGTGACGGTTGCCGATACCGGCCCCGGGATCTCCGAAGACCTCAAGCCGCGCTTATTCGAGCGCTACCAGCGCGGGGTGACGGCGAAGAACGGGAAGGGCCTCGGCCTCTACATCGTCCGGACGCTTGCGGAGCGCTACGGGGGGAGCGTCCAGGCAGGCGACCGGATTCCCGACCGGCCGGAGGAGGGGGCCGCCGTCACGTTCACCCTGCCGCACTACCGCCCGGCAGCGGCAGGCGGGTGAGCCGAATGTTTATCTTCTCCCAGGCCAACATATGGTGGTACCAGAGCGATAGTAGTCTAGCGGTAGGACAGGGGCTTCCCAAGCCTCTAGCCCGGGTTCGATTCCCGGCTATCGCATCGGCATTCTGGATCTCGCACCTTATTGTTCGCTTTTGCCCGGGAACTGTTCTCTCTACCGGTACACCATGGTGTCCAGAGTTGTCTTACGGGCAGAACACCATCTATGGTGTATTATAGGGTGGCTTAGGACACAAACCCAATTCTAAGTCAACTTCTGTTGACACAGAACGCATCTTGTAGTGCTTCCGGACGAAGTGATCTCTGGAGTCTTTACGCCACCACGTGCGCCCACCCTTCAGGATCGTGGGCCGAGGAGCCCCCCTTCTTTTCGTCGGGGGAGGAATCGGCCCTCCGCATATCACGATCCACTTTCGCCCCGCAGGGATATTCTTTATGCCGGGTGAACACCAACCGAAACGGTGTATGCAATCGGTGACGAAGTTGCGGTTGGTTGCGTCTCCTGAGGAACGGCAGATGCTGTTCGCCACGATGGAGCGGTACAATGCAGCCTGCAACGCGGTTTCGCCGGTTGCCTTTTCTGAACGACAGTTCTCCAACATCGGTCTGCAGAAGCGGCTGTACCGCCACGTCCGGGAGACCTTCGGGCTCTCGGCGCAGATGGCCCAGCTTG
>JALNXI010000062.1 GCA_023230425.1 Methanoculleus sp.
GCAATCCGTAGTTCTCGTTATCTTTTGACTGCACAGAAGTGCTGTACTCTTTGAAGGGGAAGTCTTTCTTTCGCGTGTAGGAGAGATAGGATCCGACCAGCACGTCAACCCCGGAGGTGAGGTCCGGTCGGATCCTCTGAAGGGTCTGGCTGTTCTCCTGGTGCGTGGCATAGTGCTGCCGGACGTTGTACAAGTCGAATAGGGAGAAGATGTTGCCATCCTCCCCCCTTCCAAGAACCGTACGTGCGCCTTTCAGCGCATACGGCTCACGCGCTTCATAACCCTCATGGAGGGCGGCGAATAGCGAAGTACCTTTCGTTCTTCGAGAGTCGCCTTTGCAATCCGGGTCTGCAGTCTATTCACAGTCGCTCTGGTTTTCCCAGTCAATCGCGTTCCATTGCCGGGCGAGAGTTCTGTCTGTACCGTTCTCGCACCATGGCGTCGTTGAATCAGGTACATGCATAGATTTGCCTTCCTTTCTTTGCTATGAAGCACCTGCAGCAAGTCAGCACCTTTTCAGGTCGAGACAAGCATCTCTATCCTGCCCATTACAGGCAGGCATTTGCTTTTTGCTGCTTCCTCTCCCGTCTGCGGTATCAGTTCTCCTCGCGGAGTACCTACCTCTTCCGAGGCACGCATACGGGTTACCAAGTTCCGTATTCTGGATACTGCGGATGTGTTAGGAGCCATCTCTAGGCCGGGAACCGTCTGTTCGTTCGCTATACCGTGTAGGGGGCCGGTATAGCCTGATTCCACACCATGTTGGTTCAAGCGCCCCAGTCTGCTTTCGCTTGTCGTACATTACGACCCCTCCGATGATTCAGCGTGTGCTTCTCCATGACATCCTTTCCCTGGCAGATTGGCCGGATCAGACTTCCGGTGTTCTCCACGTTGTCCCCCGGGCTCAACACAATTCCGTTGCCGGAAATGCATTCCGGGGTAGGGATACCCCGAACGAAAGGGATAGCATGGCGCAATCCAGGATACAGCTTCTTGTCGCACCCCCACGTTGTACATGCTCTTGGAATGGTACGCGAGCGTATCGATGATCCGATACGTCTTCTTGGGGAGACGCAGGTAATTGCTGACGGCTCGCAGTGCCATCGTCTCTAACCTCTGGCACTCATCGGTCATTAAGAATAGCCGTGCGCGGGGCGAAAGTGTACGGGGCTCGTAGGGGCAATTCCTCCCCCCGCTTGCGCAGAGGGTCTCCTTACCCATTCGAGATGAAATTTGCTGATGCCGAAACGATTGCATCGGGATATACCTATTACGACCCCGATCGCCGACGTAACGGTGTTTGACACCCTCGTCCAGTCCGTCCTCGGCGACAGCCCCTTCCAGTGCGCCGGCTCCACCGGCGCCGACGGAGAGGCCGTCGCCCCGGTCGTCCGGAACCACGAGCACGGCCGGGACCTCACCGGCGCGAGTACTCCTTATGGGCCCTCTCGATCGTCACGATCTTCACGATCCTGACGACACTCTCCTCGTGCTCGATGGTGTAGAAGACGGTGAAGGATCTGCTGATGTGGAGGCGATAGACTGCAGGAGGATGGGGGTACTCAAGTTTTTCCTTGTTTCCTCCCGGAAAGGGGTCCTCCGTGAGTTCCTGGATCTTTTCGACGATGATCCGCCGGGTTTTGGGGGGGAGCCGCTTTAAGAACTCCCGTGCCTTCTTCTCGATCAGAACGGTGAACACGCTCTCCCGCCCTCAGTCGTCCCGCAGGATCTCGTCCGGGTTGAAGGCTACGAACTCGCCGGTCTCCTCGATCTCGACGATCATCTTCCAGTCGCGATAGTCCCGTTCGCGCCGGATCATCCGGGCAAGCAGTTCATCGTAACTCTCTCCAGCTTCTTTGAGGTCGTGCAGGTCCCTCCAGGTGGGCTCTTTCACGGGAATGCGCTTGATCTGGCTGCCGGGATCGCTTGTGGCGGGAGGCATGCATCTCTCTAGGTCAGTATGGTATTTATTCATGTGCATAGTTGCCGCAATGAGTAAAAGTGCCACAATGATCACCTCGGTAGAGCGGGTACTGCAGCATCTTGCTGTGCTCCTGCTCCGGCCCTACGCGTCCGGCAGATCCACTTCACGTCCCGGTTCGTCTCATAAGACCGAGCTCCCGGGGGGTCTTCTCCCACAAATCCACGCAGAGATGACCGTCAGGGATCGTGTTATGCAATGTGAGTGTGGTACCGTACTCGACCGCGACCGAAACGCTGCGGTCAATATCATGGTGCGGTTCCTATCACAGAATGCCTTGTGGACGGGCTACCGGCAGTTCGCCGGTAATCTGCGACAAACAGGTCTGAGGATCCGGGAGATCCCCGGACACTCGCAGGAAGCCCCCTGCGCAAGCGGGGGGGTAGTTCACTTATCTCATCTCCAGCCATACCTTCTGGTGAATGACACCACAGGTCTCACCCGGTACCTGTCTGCTCTGCAGGGCTCCCGTGACAAAACGGGGGGCACTCAAACACGGCATGAAATGCCTTCAAGCGTCGGGCTGGCCCACCGGAAAGAAACCCTCGCTCCTCATCAGCATACAGGGGCGATACGAAAGAAATTACTGGCTGGTCGTTCTCGCACGACACGACGCCCGGCTCGGCGATCTCGACCGGTTGATCCGCGACGTATGGGTTGAGTGCTGCGGGCACCTCAGTTCTTTCCTGGTCGGGGGGGTCGACTACGACTCGGACGACGAGTGCTCCACCGACGCCATGAACGTCCCCCTTGCCGATCTCGTCTCCCCCGGCAGCACGTTCTCCTACGACTACGACTTCGGCTCCACCACATCGCTGGACCTGAAAGTGATCGGGGAGACACCCGCCGCCCCGCCAAAAGGCCTGCTCTGCCTGATCGCACGGAACAACCGGCCATCCATCCCCTGCGACCTCTGCGGTGGCGATGCCGGGTTCACCTCGACCGATCTTGACGAGGAGACCCCGTGCTATTACTGCCGCGACTGCCTCTCCTCCGCCGATCCCGAAACTCTGGATACCATCGCCAACTCCCCGAGAAACGGCGTCTGCGGCTATGCCGAGGACCCGGTCAGCGCACTTCCCTGGTATCCTCCGGGATGGAGCGCGGATGAGATCGTTCCTGTAGAACTGGATGACGAAACCGAGGTGAACGCCTCGATCGCTCTCGTCATCCAGGATATCGGACCGGATATCGATGCATTTTTCGAGGCGGAGAAGGCGGCATACGGAGAAGAGGTCGCCTGTATGGCCGGGGAGAGCGTCATAGCCTTCTGCACCTTCATGTATACCCTCCACGGAGTGAAGATCGATGCGTGGGACGCCCGGTCCGTGCAGAGGTGCCTGGTCGAGCATCTGGCGCAAAACCCGATCTTCCCGGAAGACTGGCCGGAGAACGCCGTCCCGATCCTCTGCCGGTTCCTGACGCACATGGAGGCGTCCGGCCGCCTCACCAACGCTTCAGAACTCATCGCCGCCCTCGAAAAAGCGGAACCCGCCTTTCAGAAAGCCGCCGTCAGCCCGGAGAAGAGCCTGGCCCTCTTCAGGCGCATCCTGGTGAAAGCGGAGGAAGCAGGCGTCAACACGGACGACATGGATACGTTCTTCAATTTCGCGGTGAGGGAGATCGTCAGGATGGCCGGTATGGACCCGGACAACGAAGAAGTCCGCAGAGAACTCTCCGGCATGCTCAAGGCAGAGACCCTGAAAACGGGCGCCGACAGTCTGCGCGCCGCCGCGATCCTCGTCAGGTGCGAGGATTTCTGCAACCGATTTCCGGACGACACCGTCCCGGAGCGCTGCAGGGGGATCGTCAAGGACCTCTTCGACCATCCGGCCGCACCGCTCTCGCGGGGAGACGGGGTTCTCTGGAGCGCGGCGATCGTGTATGCGGCCTGCCGGGATGCGAACCTTATCCGGCCGGGAAGGGGCGGCTCTCCCCTGGCAGAGGAGATCAGCTCGTTCTTCGGCTTTGAGCGGTCATCGATCCGGAACAAGGCGACGGCGCTGAAAGGGTTCCTCCCCGACCGATAGCGCCGTCAACAAAAGGTATCAATCAGGAGAGCCGATTAATCTACATCTAGCTACCATGATCGTCATTGGCATCGATCCCGGGCTGGCAAGAACCGGCTACGGCGTCCTCAGCACCGGCGGCCGCTCACCGACGCCGCTGACCTTCGGCTGCATCGAGACCGGCGGCGACTGCAGCCCCCAGGAGCGGCTGCTGGAGATCCACGGCAGGGTCTCCCGGCTCTTCGACGAATACGATCCCGCATGGGTCGTCCTGGAACGGCTCTTCTTCTCCAGGAACATCACCTCGGCGATGCATGTCAGTGAGGCGCGTGGCGTCCTCCTCCTCGCCGCGGCGCAGCACGGGATCCCGGTCGCCGAGTATACCCCGAACCAGGTCAAACAGGCGGTCACCGGATCAGGGCGCGCCGACAAACACCAGGTGCAGGAGATGATGCGCCGGCTCCTCAGGCTCGAAGAGGTGCCCCGGCCCGACGATGCCGCCGACGGCCTCGCCATCGCCCTCTGCCACATCAACATGGTGCAATTACGATGATAGCCCACCTCTCTGGAGAAGTGACGTCCACCGGCGACCGGTGGGTGGTGATCGATATCGGCGGTGTCGGCTACCAGGTGCAGGTGACCGGGCCGGCGCTGGAGAACCTCAGGGAGGCGCAGGGCCGCGTCAGGGTCTATACCCATATGGCTGTCCGCGACGACGACATCAAACTCTTTGGCTTTCTCCATCAACGCGAGCTGGAACTCTTCACGATCCTGATCGGGGTCTCCGGGATCGGCCCCCAGATCGCCATGAACATCCTCTCCGGGATATCCTTCGAGGAGTTCGCCTTTGCAATCCTCGACGACGACGAAAAGACCCTCACCCGGATCCCGGGGATCGGGCCAAAGAGCGCCAAACGCCTGATCCTCGAGTTGAAGGAGAAGATGAAGAAGCGTGCGGATACCCTCGCCGTCAGCAGGCGCCCGACTGAAGCCTGCGACGCCGCGAGCGCCCTCATATCGCTCGGGTTCTCACCGCAGGAGGCAGAAGAGGCGGTCGGCGCCGTCCTGCCCGGTCTGGCGGATCCGAGCGTGCAGAGCCTGATCCGCGCCGCTCTTGCCCGCCTCCGGGAGCGCCGATCCCTATGAAGGACCGCATACCCTCGCCCGCCGTCCTCACCGGAGAGCCCGACGACGCCGCCATCAGGCCGGCACGCTTCGACGAGTTCATGGGCCAGCCGCAGATCAAAGAGGCTCTCGCCATCGCCATCGCCGCCGCAAAAAAACGCGGTGAGTCCCTCGACCACGTCCTCTTCTCCGGCCCTCCCGGCCTCGGGAAGACGACGCTCGCCCAGATCATCGCGCGCGAGATGGGGGCCGGGCTCAGGAGCACCACCGGCCCGGTGCTGGAGCGGCCCGGCGACCTCGCCGCCCAGCTGACCGCCCTCTCCCGCGGCGACGTCCTCTTCATCGACGAGATCCATCGCCTCAACCCGGTGGTCGAGGAGATCCTCTACCCGGCGATGGAGGACTCCTGCATCGACGTGATGATCGGCGAGGGGCCGGGCGCACGCTCGGTCCAGCTTCCGCTCGAGGAGTTCACCCTCATCGGCGCCACGACGAAGGTCGGGCTGCTCGGCTCCCCTCTCCGGGACCGGTTCGGTTTCATCTTCCGTCTCACCCTCTACGAGGTCCCGGACCTGGTCAGGATCGTGGAGCGGAGCGCCGCGATCATGCAGACCCCGATCACCCCGGAAGGGGCGGATGAGATCGCAAAACGGAGCCGCGGGACGCCCAGGATCGCCAACCGGCTGCTCCGTCGGGTTCGTGACTTCGCCATGGTCAGGGGGGACGGCCGCATCGACGCTGAGACGGCCGACCGCGCCCTGACCATGCTCGGCATCGACCGCCTGGGCCTCGACGACCTCGACCGGCGGATCCTATCGGTGATCGCAGACGATTTCGGCGGCGGGCCGGTGGGCGTCAGGACGATCGCCATCTCGGTCGGCGAGGAGGTCCGGACCGTCGAAGAGGTCTACGAGCCCTATCTGATCCAGATCGGGTTTATAAAACGCACACCCCAGGGCCGGGAGACGACCGGGGCGGCGCTGCGGCACCTCGAATACTCGGGCAGGCTCACTCCTTCGTCCTGATACGCCCGGTTCTTGAGGTCGAGTGCCCAGTTGTACACGAACCGGCAACACCCAGGGTGCCTGGCAATCAGGACTTCCTGCTCGTTCGTGGGATACAGCCGGTACCGGTAACCCCGCAACATACGATAAATTCATGTGAGGCCACCTCCGGCATAATGATTGACCACGCGGCGGTCTCCGGGCCCTGGGCGATCATGCCCGAGGCAAGAACAGCATTAGTCTCCTCGTCCTCGAAGGAGAGCTGGGCGATGGGTATGTGCATGGTTCTCTGGCTCCGGAAGCGGATGTCATGTTCCTTTCGCGTAGGTTAATATACGGGTTTGCTTTTTTTGATTGGGATGGTGAAGCAGCACATCGGGCTGGAACTCAAGGGCAAGGACGATATTCCTCCCTTTCGCCCACGGGGAGGCCCCCCTCCCCAAAACGGAATGTTTATGGCATCACTCCTGAAACATTCAGGAGAATGCGGTGCGTGATGGTCATCCTCTCGGTCTTTCTCCTCCTTGCCGGTCTGCCGGTCGGGGCCCTGGCAGGGACCCCTCACTGGACCCACTCCGTCCCGTCTGATATCACCGGTCTCTCCCTGACCCCGGACGGCTCGTATGTCCTGACCGGCGGGGAGAGGGTCTGTTTCCTTGCCGGTAACGGCACCCCCCTCTGGCAGGAGTGGACGGCGGAACTGACCGCCTGCTCTGCCGACGGGCGCCTGATCGCGGGGGTAGACGGCCCGTCGCTCACACTCTTAACCCGGGACGCCGCCATGATCTGGAGGCAGGACCCGCCCTCTACCTCTGTGGCCCTCGCCCTCTCCCCGAACGGGAAGCGGGTTGTGGTGGCAGACCTCACCGGGAGGGTGCATTTCTATGACGCCGACGGCAGCCTCCGTGCCACGGCCGACACCCGGGGCGATCCTGAAGACGGGATCGAGGCCCGGTCCGAGATCCACGCCATCGCCCTCTCTGACGGGGGCGATTACACTGCGGTCATCTCCAGCCGCGGCCTCTTCTATTATACAGGCATCGGGCGGAAACTCTGGGCGCATGAGGGTGGAGTTGATGGGGGCACCGCTGTCGTCGTCTCCGGAGCAGGCAACGAGATCGCCGCTTCCTCAAACGCCGACATCCGCCTTCTGAGCCGTACGGGCGATCTTCTCTGGACGCACAGGTGCCCCCGCCCGGTCACTGCGCTCGCAATCTCGCAGGACGGCTCCCGCGTCCTTGCCGGCTCGCGGGACAACACCCTTACCTGCTTTGACCGGGAGGGGGAGGCGCTCTGGACCTTCACTACCGGCGGCTGGATACGGGACATCGCCGTCTCAAAGAACGGCTCCCGTGTCCTTGCCGGCTCCATGGACAGGCAAGCCTATCTCTTCGACGGCGCCGGGCACCTGCTCGACACCTACCCCCTCAGCGGCTGGGTCAACCATGTCGCCCTCACCGCGGACGGCACCGCGGGCGTCGCGGCCTCTCCTCACGAGGTGATCGGCATCTTGACCGCGACCACGACCCCCACTAAGCCTGCCCTGGAGACCATGACCCCCGTTGCACCTGCCCCGGAGACCCCGATCCCCACTACGCCCGCCCCGGGAACCCCGACCCCCGCTGCACCTGCCCTGGAGACCGCGACCCCCACAACGCCTGCCCCGCTCCCGGAGGAGAGCCCCGGCCTGCCCCTCCTCCTTGTCGGGCTTCTTGGCTGCAGCGTAGCCGTCGGTGCCGGGTATCTGCACTGGCAGCGCCGGCAGGCCTCTCCTGTTGTCATGGAGGAGGAGGAAGAGGAAGCGCCGGCAGAGGAGCCCGCCCCCCCTGAGGTTGTGGAGGCACCCCCGGCCCTCTGGCAGGCCTCCCTGGAGCAGGGACAAACGCGGGAAGCGGCCAGGATCCTCTCACGGGAGATGACCGCCCTGATCAAGAAGCGCACCGGGGCCCGCATCCTCTGCGCTGCGGATGCCCTGGCTGCCTGCCCGGGACAGAGGCAGGATCTTGCCGGGTTCTTTGAGGACGCGGACCGCCTTGCCTACGCCTCCGACCACCCGGCGAGGGAGGAGATTGAGGCGCTCGCGGCGGTGTACCTGCGCCTTGCAGAGGAGATCCGGTGAACTACTGCATCGATTCTCAATTACCGGCACTCTGCCGGAGGAGACTATCGATCGCGTTTCGCACCGCCCGGAGGGGGGCGGGGGCTTTGAGGAGGAACGTACGGGTACCCGCCTGCGGGGAGGGTGTTCCCCCCTCCCCGGGAGCACTCTCATAGTCAGCCCTGGATAACCAGGGTTACGACGATCCAGCTAAAAACCAGGGCCCGTCCGAATGCCGTGAAAGTGCACCCCCGGGAGACCTACGACGAGGCGGTGAATCGGGGAGGTACTCTTTTGACCATACGACGCTCCCCGCCGTCTCCTGGAGTTTGGTGCGGCTGGCCTCCGTCATACGATCGCCGATGTAGCCGTAGAGCCGGCGTTTGAAGATCCGGCCGCTGGAGAGAAAAAAGAGTTTTCCGGGGTTTATGCGGAGCCCTTCCGCTCCGCGTCCTTCTTTTTGTAGCCCTCGAGGAGGACCGTCACCAGGTTCTTCACGGGCGTGTCCGTGCAGTCGGCGATATGGAACTCGCAGAACGGGCAGACCGTCACCACCACGTCCGCGCCGGTCGCCTTCACGGCCTCGTCACGCTTCGCCCCGAGCGCCTTCGCCTCCTCCGGCACCCCCGAGCGGACGCCGCCGCCGGCGCCGCAGCACTGCGCGGGCATCTCCACGAACTCCCGGACAGCCTCGCGGAGAAGCGCCCGCGGCTCCTTGCTGATCCCCTGGCCCCGGAGGAGGTGGCAGGGGTCGTGGTAGGTCGCCCTGACGTCGAGCTTTGCCGGGAGCTCGATCCCGTACTCCGTCAGGACCTCGGTGACGTCTTTCACCGCAAACGGCGTCTCGTAATCGTTCTTCAGCGTCGCCCCGCACCCGGCGCAGATCGTCATCACGGTCTCGATCCCCCGGCGGGTGAAGGCCTCGATGTTCTTCTGCTTCAGGTCGGCGACAAACGAAATCTGCCCCGTCCGGATCAGCGGCGAGCCGCAGCAGACCTGGTCGTGGGGGACGATCACCCGGATGCCGTTGCGCTTCATGACCTCCATAGCGTCGAACGCCGTCTGCGGCACCCGGCCGTTGAACATGCACCCGACGAAGAACCCCACCTCGCCGCGGACAGGGCCGTCGGGCTCGATGACTTCAGGCACCTGCTCTAAGAACGTCGCTTTCGTCCGCTCGACGCTCCGTCCCGTCTCCTGGACCAGCCGCGCCACCTCCTGGTGGCGGGGCAGGGTCAGCCCGCGACGGTTCGCGAGCTCCCGGAGTTTCTCGATAGCCTTCCCCGGAACGTCGATCTCCTTCGGGCAGACCTCCAGGCACCGCTTGCAGGTCGTGCAGTAGAAGAGCCCTTTCTCGATGGCGTCGGCGATCCGGTCCCCCGAGTCCCGGGGATCGAGGGCGAGGCGCATCTCCTGCCGGAGCACCGTCGGCCCGGCGAACTCCGTCACCTGGAGCGCCGGGCAGGCCGATACGCAGGAGAGGCACTCGATACAGTCCCGGAGCGGCTTGATCGCCTCGATCTCCTCCCGTGTCGGGAGCTCTGCGTCCGGCGCCGGACATATCCGGGCGACCTTCGCGATCACCGGGCTCATATCCACCGTCAGGTCTTTCAAGACCGGGAGGTCCAGCGGCTCGATCGTCATACCGTCGCGGGCCTCCGCCATGCAGGCGAGGGCGGGCGTCCCGTCCACCTGGACGGCGCAGCTCCCGCACTGCCCCGACCCGCAACAGTAGCGGTAGGCGAGCGTCGGGTCGCACTCGTCGCGGATCGCGTGGAGGGCGTGGAGCACCCGGGCGCCCTCGTTGACCCGGACCGTATACTCCTCGAAGCGGGGCTCCGCATCCTGAGCGGGGTCGTAGCGGGAGACCCGGAGGGTGATCTCCTTCATGCCGGCACCTCCCGGCACTCGATCCCTTCCCGGG
>JALNXI010000063.1 GCA_023230425.1 Methanoculleus sp.
AACTCTATCATGTGATGCCGTCGATCGCCAGTGCACTGGTATCGCGGTGCAGGGTCTTTGAGAAGAGTCACCTGAAGAAGAACGGCCGCCTCGATATCCCGACCATCGGCACTCCTAACCGGCAGCGGGTAGGGGTGCTCTGCCTGACCGTGCGCGACAGCCGGGCCCCCCTCATCGGAGCCCACGTCTCGATCCGGAAAGGAAAACTTGTCATCACGAGCGATGTGACGGATTCTGGAGGAAGGGTCTGTTTTCGCCTGCTGAACGGGCGCTATATGTGCGTGGTCTCGGACCGGACCGGAGAGCGGACACGGTGCATCATCGAATTCCATGATCCTCAGGTAGAAACGTGTGTTGATATTGGGGGCACAGAGGATGAGAGCAAATGAGGACGAAGAACGTGAATTAATAGCAGCGGTCAGGAATCTTCTCACGCAATCCGGGAAACCGGAGACCGGCAACGGGAACGCCATGACGGGGCCTGATGATCCCGCACCGGCGTCCCGGCCCGATGGAGAGGGGGTGCAGGAAGAGGCTGCTCTGGAGTTCGCTGGAACTGGATCCGGCGGAGATGACGAGCAACTGAGAGCCGATCCCGTGCCGGCGCCGAAGAAGGCGGGCATCCGTTCGCTCATCGACTCGGTGGTCCGGTCCGGGAGCGCCTGGGACCGGCGCGCAGCCGGCGGCGAGGATCCGGTCAGGGCCCTCCTCGACCGGATTGAGCAGCACGGGGCAGACGGAGAGATTGGACCCTCCCCGCCAGTGGCGGCGGAGGATATCGTGGCAGAGCCGGATATATCGGCCTCGATGCCGGGGCGCACTGATCCCTTTGGTATCCTCAACCGGATGAAGGGGTGGAGGGAGGCCGACGTGCCCGGCGTCGATGATCCCGAACCGGACGAAGACCTGGACGCCGGCGTGGTATCGGTTGAGGAGCTCGGGAACCTGGCGGACCTGATCCTCCCGAAGAGTGCGACATTTGCAGTCGAAGAACTGAACATCAACCGTAACGAGCATCATTTCGACTTTGTCGATAACGCCCGGGTCGTATCGGAGTTCGATGACCTCTTTGCCAGGGCTTTCTCCTCCACCACACTCGCCGTAGCCGCGGCACAGACAGCGGTCCCGGCAGAAGCGGAGACGCAGTCCCGGTTCGGGTTCCTCAAAATGTTCCACCCGAAAGCCGAAGAGGTGATCGAGGAGTACAACCCCACGCTTCATGGGCCGCTCGTTGATCTCTCTATGCGGCCATCGTCGGGACTGGAGGAGATCGAGCTCTACCCGGTGAACGAGCCGTATGCTTACGTCCGGGTGACCTACGACGGCACGACGCACGAGTACACCTACAATGTCCTCGAGCCCATGCTCACGCTCGGAGAGCAGGAACTCTTTGGGGAGATCAAGGAGCGCCTCTTTGAGACGCTCAACATCACCGCCCGCGAGATCACCCGCGAGGCGGCAAGGAAGGCGCTCCGGGATTCGGCCAACACGATCATAGCCGATTACGGGATCCGCCTATCTCCGCCCGGGCGGGAGAAGATTCTCTACCACGTGGAGAAGGAGTTCCTCGGCGACGGGCTGATCGACCCGGTGATGCACGACAAGTACATAGAAGATATCTCCTGTGACGGCGTGAACAGTCCCATATTCGTCTATCACACGACCTACGAGTCGATGAAGACGAGCCTGGCCTACCACGACGCTGCGGAACTTGATTCGTTCGTCACGAAACTCGCGCAACGGGCCGGAAAGTACATATCTATCGCCGAACCGATGCTGGATGCCACGATGAGCGACGGGTCGCGTATCCAGATGACGCTCGGGGCAGAGGTGACCGCTCACGGCTCGACGTTCACGATACGGAAGTTCCGTGAGGAGCCAATCACGCCCACAGACCTCATTGAGTGGCACACCTTCTCGCCGCTCGGTATCGCTTTCATCTGGCTTGCGGTCGAGAACGCCAAGTCCTGCATATTTGCTGGCGGGACGGCGTCCGGGAAGACCACGACGTTAAATGCCATATCGCTCTTCATCCCGCCGCTCGCAAAGATTGTCACCCTCGAGGATACCCGTGAGTTAAAACTCCCCCACCCGAACTGGATCCCGAGCATCACCCGTGATTCGTTCTCGCAGGACGGGCGAGGCGAGATCGATATGTATGAGCTTCTGCGTGCCGCCCTCCGGCAGCGCCCGGAGTATATCCTGGTCGGCGAGGTCCGTGGCCGCGAGGCCCTGACCCTCTTCCAGGCGATGAGCACCGGGCACGTCACCTATGCGACGATGCACGCCGACTCGGTGGCGAGCGCCGTCCACCGTCTGGAGAACCCGCCGATCGACGTGCCGAGAAACATGCTCTCTGCGCTCTCCCTGATGTCCATCCAGGTGCAGGCCCGGGTAGGGGGCCAGCGGATCCGGCGGAACAAGCAACTCATCGAGATCCTGGATATCGATCCCAGGACGAACGAGCTGATCACGAACGAGGTCTTCCGGTGGCATCCGGCGACTGATGAGATCCGTTACTCGGGCAAATCCTACATCCTCGAGCAGATCATGGAGGACCGGGGATGGAGCGAGGAGCGGATGCGTGAAGAACTGAAACGGCGGCAGGAAGTGCTCGAATGGATGCGTATCAAGAAGATCCGCCACTTCCGTGACGTGAGCAAGATCCTGGTATCCTACTTCCGGGACCCGGAGACGGTCATCCAGCGGGTGCGCTCCGACCTCTACGGGGAGAGTGGTTCCGCATGAACGGGTATGAACGGTTCTGCTTCAATTTGATCGGCCGCGACTTAAAGGAGAAGCGGGGAGAGTTCATCAGCCTCCGTAACGACCTGATGGGGGCGCGGATGAATACGCCGTTTGAAGCCTACCTTGCGACCGCCTACGTATCCTCGGTCGTCGTAGGACTTGTCGCTGCTGTGGTCATCGGACTTCTGACCTACCTCCTGCGGGTCCCTGAGATGATCTCCTATCATGGTGCGGTCCCGGAGATATTCTACGCGTTGAACGACTACAAACTCCTGCTTGGCACCGTCGTCATCACGGTCCTCTCGCTCCTGATCTTCGGAGGCATAGCATACCTGATCTTTCTCCTCTACCCCGGCATACGGGCCGGGGAACGCCGCCGGAACATCGATGCAACCCTGCCGTACGCGATCAACTACGTCACCGCCATGTCTTCGGCAGGGATCACCCCCGACGAGGTCTTCCGGCTGCTCGGCCAGAGCAAAATCTATGGCGAGAGTGCCGTCGAGGCACGTTACGTTGCCCGGGAGACCGATTTCTTCGGGAAGGATCTCCTTGACGCCCTGCGGGCAGTCTCGCAGGCGACGCCGAGCGAGCGGATGCGGGAGTTCATGCAGGGAGCCATTGCAAGCATATCCAGCGGGAGCAATCTCACGGAGTACTTCCGTGCCAAGGCTCACCAGTATACGCTCGAGAACAACCAGCAGCAGAAGTCGTTCCTGGAGACGCTCGGGCTGATCGCGGAGTCGTACGTCACCGCGATGGTCGCCGGCATGCTCTTCCTGATCATCCTGCAGTCGATCATGACGCTCATATCGGGCGACTCGAACCCGTTCTTCCTCTACATCATCATCTACCTGATCGTGCCGTTTGGGAGCATGATGTTCGTCATACTGATCAGTTCCATGACCCCGGAGGTGTGATATGGGATTCAAAGAAATCTTCGACGACTTTTTGAACCGGTCCCCGGACCGTGGCGCGGCGGAGGGCACCCCGGCGGCCGACGCGTTCGAGGAGCAGGAGCACGAGATCTTCGGCAGAATTGAGAACTGGCGGAAATATCAGGAAGGGTTTTACCGGTTCCTCAAGCATCCGCTCCAGGTGATGATAGCGGAGCCCGCCACCGTTCTCTTCATCTCCGTCCCGGTGGCGCTCCTCCTTCTCATCGGCGGGTTTGCAAGCCTGGTGCTCTCGTACGGCTTCGGCGTCCTCTTCACGACGACGATGATCGACGACATATTTGTCTTCTCGCTCCTCATCGCTATCGTGCCGCTCGCGGCCCTCGATCTCAAGGAAGGGCTGCGTGTATCGAGCATTGAAGCATCTCTCCCGAACTTCTTCCGGGACGTGGCCGGGATGAACGATTCGGGCATGACGCTCCCGCACGCCATCCACATCGTCTCGGAGGGCGAGTATGGGGCGCTCACGCCGCATATCCGCAAGCTCGATACCGAGATGTCCTGGGGCGTCCCGTTCGTGGAGGCCATTCGCCGGTTCGGAAAGGTCGTCAACACTCCGCTCGCTGAGCGGAGCGTCGACCTGATCGCCCATGCGAGTTCCGCCGGCGGCGACGTGAGCGAGGTGCTCCGGGCGGCGGCGCACGATGCCTACGAGTTCTTTAACCTGAAGTCGGAGCGGAAGAACGGTATGATGATCTACATGGTCATCATCGTTATGTCGTTCTTCGTCTTCCTCTTCGTCATCGGTGTGCTTTCGAGCACCTTCCTCACCACCATGGCGGAGGCGGGCGAGGCGGTCGCGGCATCAGGCTCGAGCCAGGCGTTCATAGGCACCGTGGACCTCTTCCTCTACAACCGGCTCTTCTGCCACTCCGCACTGATCCAGGGATTCTTCTCCGGACTTGCGGCAGGCGTTATGGGCGAAGGCCGGGTGCTCGGGGGGCTGAAGTACGCTGCCGTCATGGTGCTGATCGCCTGGATAGCGTTCCGGTTCTTTATCTGAGAGATCGGGACGGGTTTTTTCTTTTTACGGCGCTCCGGAGAACGACTGCCGGAACGGCAGGAGCTTGAGAAACTGTCAGGCTTCGAGGACGGTCCACTGTACCCGGGCTTTCGTAGGTTTTTCCGGCCGCACCGCTCAGGCCAGTTGCATCGCCCTGTCTATGGGTCCTCACATCAGCCAGGCCCTGGCACCTCCTGACCAGAGCCCCCTCACCCCCCCCGCTCTTCACCTCTCGGGTCACTGTCCTGAAAATAAGTCATGATAACATCCATATCCACATGCTCCTCGAAGTGCCGGGCCAGGTCGTCGTAGGCAGCGGTGTCGCCAGCCGCCGCCATCGGCTCAAACGGCACGCCCCGCCGCTCCGAGAGGTGGGCGAGGAGGGCGTTTACGGCACCGGGATTCTGGAAGAGGCCATGCATGTAGGTCCCGAAGACCAGGCCGTCGGGGGTTGCGGCCCCCTCACCGGCGAACGCCTCAGGGAGGCCTCGGCGCTCAGTCTCGCCCATGTGGATCTCGTAGCCGGCCACCTCCCCCATCCCTGAGAGGATGGGGCCGAGCGCAGATGCCCGGCGCCGGACCTGCACCGTCGTCTTGTGGTAGCCCGAGAAGGCGGTGGTAACATCGAGGAGCCCGAACCCCCGGTATTCAGCCGGAGTCCCCGACTCGATGCCGGAGTCAACGATCCGGCGGCCAAGCATCTGGTAGCCCCCGCAGATCCCGATGATCGGGACGCCCCGTTCCCGGGCGAGTCGGAGTTCTTCCCCCGTCCCGGCACGGTTGAGCACGCTGAGATCCTCCACGGTGTTCTTTGTCCCCGGGAGGATGATGCAGTCGTAGCCCGCAAGCGGCGTCCCGGGCGGGACGTAGTCCACCGAGGCGTGCTGTTCAAGGACCTCGAAGTCGGTGAAGTTCGCGATCCGGGGGAGGCGAACGACGGCGATCCTGACCGGTCGCCCGGCCGCCTGTTGCCCCTTGTCCCCGAGCGAGAGCGAGTCCTCGCTCGGCAGGCGGATCTCCGTATACGGCACCACCCCGAGCACCCGGACACCCGTGAGCTCCTCGAGTTTTGTAACGCCTGATGCAAAGAGGCCGGCATCGCCCCGGAACTTGTTGATGATGACCCCGACGACGAGGGGCCGGATATCCTCCGGGAGGAGGGCGAGCGTCCCATAGACCTGGGCGAAGACTCCCCCGCGTTCGATGTCGGCGACAAGGACGATCGGAAGTGCGAGGCGCCGGGCGAGCCGTATGTTTGCTATATCGCGGTCGTAGAGGTTCACCTCTGCCGCCCCTCCGGCCCCTTCCACCACCACGTGCCCAAAGCGTCTCCGCAACCGCTCGAACGCCTCTACAGCCTCCTCGAGAAGCATATCCGTCTCGGCGTAGTAGTCGCGGATCTGCACATCCTTATACGGCTGTCCGAGCAGCACCACCTGCGAGACCGCTTCTCCCTTCGGTTTGAGAAGAACCGGGTTCATATCAGCCTCGGGCTCGATCCCGGCAGCGAAGGCCTGCACGGCCTGGGCAATCCCGATCTCACTCCCGTCGGCCGTGACGTAGGAGTTGAGGCTCATGTTCTGGGACTTGAACGGTGCAACCGAGATCCCGCGCCGGTAGAGCGCACGGCAGAGCGCCGCTACCGTCACGCTCTTCCCTACGTGGGATGCGGTTCCGAGCACGATAAGAGACATTGCTGGCAGGAGAATTGGGCACGACGGGTTATTAAGGGCGGGGTTCCATGGAGTGTTGTATGGAGTTCTCCCCTGCAGCTCGCCTCCTCCTGGAACGCCGCTATCTCCTCGCCGGCGAGACGCCGCACGACCTCTTCTCCCGGGTCGCCGACGCCGTGGGCGGCCAGACAAAGTCCCGAGAATTCTTCTCGCTCCTCTCCGGCCTCCTCTTCCTCCCGAACTCCCCGACCCTTATGAACGCAGGCACCCCCACCGGGCAGCTCTCGGCCTGCTTTGTCCTCCCCGTCGAGGATACCCTTGAAGGGATCTTTGCAAGCCTCACCCACATGGCGCTCATCCACCGGTCCGGGGGAGGGACCGGGTTCTCGTTTGGCCGCCTCCGGCCGCGCGGCGATATCGTCGACGGGGCCGCGGGCGTCGCAAGCGGGCCGGTCTCGTTCATGCGGGTCTTTGATGCGGCAACCGGAGCGGTCAGGCAGGGCGGCCGGCGGCGGGGGGCAAACATGGGGGTGCTCGCGGTCTCCCACCCCGACATCGAGGAGTTCGTCACCTGCAAGCAGGCAGGGGGACTTCCGAACTTCAACATCTCTGTCGGCATCGACGCCCGGTTCCTCCGGTGTCTCGCGACGGGAGAGGAATACGACCTCATCAACCCCCGCGACGGCAGCGTCTGGAAGAGCATTGACCCCCGGTCACTCTGGCGGCTGATCGCCACGTCCGCCCGGGCGTCCGGCGAGCCGGGGATGCTCTTCCTCGACGAGATCAACCGGCAAAACACCACGCCGGGCCTCGGCCTCATCGAGGCGACCAACCCCTGCGGCGAGCAGCCGCTCTACCCCTACGAGAGCTGCAACTTAGGAAGCGTCAACCTCGCCCGGTGCATACGGAAGCACGACCTCGACGAGGATCTGCTCGATGCCGTTGTCTGGTGCGGCGTCGACTTCCTCGACGCGGTCATCGACGTCAACCGGTTTCCCCTCCCCGAGATCCGGGATCAGACCCTCGCCACCCGGAAGATCGGCCTCGGGGTCATGGGGTTTGCGGAGGCGCTTATACGCCTCGGGATACCCTACGAGTCGGAGGAGGCCCTCCGGTTTGCCGGGAGACTGATGGGGAGCATCGAGGCTGTGGCCCGGGAGCGTTCAGGGGAACTCGGGGCGGAGAAGGGATCGTTTCCGGCGATTGGAGGGTCCGTCTACTCAGGGGATATGCGTAACGCCACCGTCACCACCATCGCCCCAACGGGATCGCTCCATCTCATCGCCTCTACGACAAGCGGTATCGAACCGGTCTTCTCCTTTGCCTACAGCCGAACGATCGACGGGCAGCCGGTCAGCGTCATGAGCGGCCTCGTCCGGGAACTCCTGCCGGAGACCGCCGGCGGGAGGGACGTGGCGGAGCACGTACGGCGCTACGGGACGGTTGAAGGCCTCCCTCTCCCGGCCCACACCCGGGACCTCTTCAGGACGGCTATCGAGATCGCACCGGAGCACCATGTACGGATGCAGGCCGTGTTCCAGAAGCATGTGGACAACGCCGTCTCAAAGACGGTAAACCTCCCTGAGACCGCAACCTCCGATGATATCGCCCGTGTCTTCTCCCTCGCCCATGATCTCGGGTGCAAGGGCATCACGGTCTACCGCTACCGGAGCCGGCCGGACCAGGTACTCTCGCGGGGATGCGACGTCTGTGTTATCAATGGATGACCATGCCAAATAATATATAACGAGAGCTGAAAGGTACATGCAATGAACGGTGGGATATGTCCGACTTGCGGACTGCCAAAGGAATTATGTATCTGTGAAGAAGTTGCAAAGGAACAGCAGAGAATCAGCGTAAAGATAAATAGGCGACGCTATGGGAAAGAAGTCACGGTCATCGAGGGTCTCGACCCGTACGACATCGATCTCGAAGACCTCTCAAAGTTCCTGAAAGGGAAGCTTGCCTGTGGCGGCACGGTCAAGGACTCCTCGATCGAGCTGCAGGGCAATCATCGCGAGCGAGTGAAAGACCTGCTCGCCAAGAAAGGATACAATATGGAAAATATTAGTTGACCCCCGGGCTATTTTCCCGAGAACCCGGGTCTCTTTTTTTGCCGGATAGTAGATGGTTGCATGAAGAGGATGCTGTCGGCCGCCGCCGGAAGGAGTCCATGTCGGGCTGTGAGTCGGTCGGGAGCGTTAACGACCGGCAGACACTATATGGTCGAAGGCACAATTCATGAGATGCCTGTGTCTCCGCAAAAACGATTGCGTCAGGCACTATAATCAGCAGAGAGGGCAGAACAAGATCTCCTGGAGATGTTGATGATCTATGGTGATGAGATGTTCGTTTGCGCTCGATCCTGACCTGATGGAGCAGATCGATCAGTTTGCCAGGGATCACGCGTTCGACCGGAACGAGGCTATCTTAGAGTTGATCGAGGCCGGTCTTGCCTGCCGCAAGGACGGCGGGACGGTAACGGTACGGCAGCAGCGCTCGTTTGAAGAGTTGAACCGGCTCCAGCGCGAGCTCGAGGACGTCAAAGAGGTTCTCACCGAACTCCGCAACGAGGTCCGGCTGGTCCACCACACGATAGAAACCGACTGGAATAACGAGGCAAAGGGCGTTCCGTTCCAGACAAAACATCCCTGGGAGTTCTGGCGGAAGTAACCGCTAACTGATGATGCTCGTGATGCTCCGGAACCCTTCCCCGCGGGTGTCGTCGCAGACGACTGCCTCGACCTTCGCCATATCGATGTTGGGCGTATCCCGGCACCGGCTACAGTAGGCCCGTGCCGGTGACGGCAGTTCTCTTCCTCCGGCTACGACACGGGCAGAGTGGACACAGAGCCTGCACCGGTCGACGGGTACGGCCTCGTTTGGCGTGCACTGCACCCGACCCCGGACGACCGCAAGGTGCCGGGGGCCGGGGTCATTCATAGGCATCGACCCGGTAGCCAGCACGGTCGAGGACCGCGGCGACCTCGCTCTGCCAGGCGTCGTCGTTCTCGGTCGTGAGCGGTGCAACCGACTCATCCCAGCATCGGCGCAGGGCGGCATCCTCGGTGACGAGACTCCTCCTCCCTTTCACCCTCCCGACCTCCTGTCCGTCGCCGGTAAATATCCGCATCGCACAGCATAGGTAGGACCGGCAGACCAGCGGACGGCTGTCGTGGACGGTGCAGACATACTTTCCCTTCTCCCCCGGGAGGCCCCGCAGAAACGGGCACCAGGACGGGTGGCGATCGTTCTCGGATGAATCCCTGAAGGCATCGATGAACCGCTCCTCGACCCGGGCGCGGAACGTGCCGCCGACGATCTTCTGCCGACAAAGGAAGTCCCGCCCGGTGAGCCTCTTCTCGACCTCGATGAGTTCGCCGCCTGCGTGCATGCAGCACTTCCCGCAGAGCGTACATTCAAACGCCGTCATGTTTGTAGGTTCTCTCTCGCAACAGAGAATAAAGGTTCGCGAACCTGCTCCGTGGAGATCCCAAACCCGGTCTTCCTTCACGTCATCCAGACCGAACTTGAGAGACTCTTCGGTTCCACCCAGGGGAGGATATGACGTCGCGGTAGTGCCCTACGAAACAACTGACACTCAACTTTGTTGAGATCTCATCTGGGTGTTCCCGCTTGATTGCAATCCGGGGCACGGCTTTCCCCTGGGTATCGCCATGACTGCCCCCGCCCCCTGGGGCGGGGGAAACCCCTCCCCGTCAGCCCCACACCC
>JALNXI010000064.1 GCA_023230425.1 Methanoculleus sp.
CAGGGGGCGGGGGCAGTCATGGCGATACCCAGGGGAAAGCCGTGCCCCGGATTGCAATCAAGCGGGAACACCCAGATGAGATCTCAACAACGTTTAGTATCAGTTGTTTCGTAGGGCACTACCAAATTATCAGGCCCTGTTTGGTGTTCGCCCCCACCCCGCCCCCCGTGGCGATAGCCACCACGGTCCACTGCATGGGGCGAGCCGCACCAGAACCCACAAGATAAGGTGAAATGCTCCACCAGAGGTTTTGCGCGGAAGCACCCGGCCCGGCCCGGAGCCCCCTCACTCCGCAGATCCCGAATCTTATCGATTTGCGTTTAAAATCACCGTTTAAATAGTAGCCGCACGATACCTTATTAGTCAGATTTCGGGTATTTTTCTCTTGAAATTGCCCGAATTCCGCAAAAAAATTGCGGATGTCAATCGGGGTCTGGGGATCGGACTGCGAAGTCTGTCCCACACCCGGGAGCGTAGAGCATGAAGAAGTCTCAATGGAAGTGGCTGCTCGTCTCGATCAGTTTTAGCGCCCTCGTTATGGCGGGTGTCCTGTACTTCACCGTCGACGAGACGACGATCGACTACATCAGTCGCGTAAACCCGTTCTACCTGCTCCTTGCCGCTCTCCTCCACATCGTCTCGCTCGGGTTCTGGGCGCTCCGCATCCAGAAGATGTCGGCATCACTCGGCTACCGGGTGAACTTTAAGCACTGCCTGAACCTGGTGCTGGCGAACATGCTCGTTGCGGCGGTCACCCCATCACAGGCGGGCGGTGAGCCGGTCCGGATCCACGAACTCTACCGGGCGGGCGTCCCGGTCGGGGATGCCACCGCTGTCGTCGTTATGGAGCGGATCCTTGACGGGATTGTCCTCGGGGCACTCGGAGCCTTTGCCATGCTCTTCCTCGGCAGGTACTGGAGCAGCCTTGCCTCGGGATTCAGCGGCGTGAGTTTCATAATGTACGCCGCCTGGATATTCGTCACCCTCTTCGTCCTGATCTTCGTCTACTCGGTGAGAAACCCGGATTACCTCAAACGGGTCCTCAGACGGATGTCATGCTGGATCGACCGGCGCTGGCACTTAAAGCGGTTCGAGCACCTCCTGGGGACGATCGACCGGGAAGTGGACAACTTCAACCAGGGTCTCGTCAAGTTCGTGAACTACGGAAGGAGCGGCCTCGTATGGGGTATGTTCTTCACCATGCTCTTCTGGTTCTCTGAGTTCATCATAGCATCACTGCTCCTTATGGGTCTCGGGCAGTCGCCGTACCTCATCGAGTCGTTCGTTGTCCAGCTCGTCCTCGCCATCATCATGATGATCCCGCTCACGCCCGGGGGCTCGGGCGTTGCGGAGCTCGGCGCCACGTCGTTCTACAGCCTCTTCATCCCGTCATCGATCGTCGGCATCTTCGTCCTCCTCTGGCGACTGATCCTCTACTATCTCAACATCCTTCTCGGCCTGCTGCCGAGCCTCTCCATTATGCGGCGTGAGTTCCTTGCCCGCGCCAAAAAACAGCGGTGATTGACCCCAAGGTTTAAACATCATAACGCTCATGTCAGGTGATCACATGACTGCTCAAAGTTGCAAGGTGCAGGGCGTGTTCATGTCGGTGAGCGAGGTGGGAGCAGCGCCGACTGTCGTCCTGGATGCCGGGGGCGACAGCACAATACCCATATACGTCGGGCTCTGGGAAGCGATCTCGATAAGCAACGCGCTCAATAGTGAGATGCTTCCCCGGCCCATCACTCACGACCTCATTGTTGAACTCTTCCGGAACTTTGAGATAGTTCTCGATGCCCTGCACATCGATTCTCTGGAGGAAGGGGTTTTTTACGCTAAACTCCTCCTCAGGCAGGGCTCGCGCACCGAGGTCATGGACTGCCGGCCGAGCGACGGGATAGCCATTGCTCTGCGCTACCGGGCTCCCATCATGATCGAGGATACGGTTGTAGAGTCCGCAGCAGTGAAGAAGGACGACCTCCCGAGGATGGTGGACCTGAAGGACTACCTTTGATCGGCTCCGGGGAGGGTTGTAACAGGAGCGTCAACCGGGCGAAGCCGCCCCGGAGAAGAATGTGGTTACTTCCGGCGTGCGGCGAGCTCGTCGAGCACGTCCGCCACATCGGTGCCTGAGGCCTGAAGCGCCACCAGGAAATGGAAGAGGAGGTCGGCCGCTTCGGAGACCGTCCTCTCCGGGACCTGATTCTTTGCGGCCAGGATGAACTCAACCGCCTCTTCGCCGACCTTCTCCAGGGATTTGTCGATCCCTTTCCGGTGGGTCAGGACGGAACTGACGTAACTATCGGCCGACGGGTGCTCAGCGCGGTCCTGGATGACCTGCCAGACCTCATCGAGGATGCTCCAGTCACGCATGGGCGTCCTCCCGTGCCAGCACCTCACCGAGGTCGGTATCGAAGTACCGGGAGAGGAGGAGCCGTGCCTTCTCGATGGTGCACCCGCCTTTCCCGATGGCGATACCGAGATCGCCCTTATTGATGTAGACGTTGAGCCTTCCATCGTCCACTCTGTTGATACCGACGACGTCGGCCGGTTTAAATACGTTTCTTGAGAATTTCTCGATCTCGGGAGAGTATTCAACCATCTCGATACGTTTCCCGAGGACCCGCTGCATCTTCCTGATATTGCTTCCCTTCCGACCGATAGCGAGACCCATATCTCCTTCTTTTATGAGGTACACTATGCGGTCGAAGCGCTCGTCGATGATGCAGTCAAGCGCGGTCGCCCGGGTGAGAATTCTCAGCTCTTCGATATATCGTCGCTCTTTAAAACATATTGTTCGTATCATTGAAGAAGTCCCCGATGGGAATGATGCGGTATGATGTAGTCGCCGGGAGAATATATATCTGAGTACCCCGGGACGCTGGATGTCGCCGGCCTAGCACTTCTGCAGGATCACCTTTATTGCTGCTCCCTCCCCCGGTCTGCCGGGCACCCGGTCCGCCGCCCAGACGCGCCCGCCGTACTGGTTCGCGAGGGTCTTGACGATATGAAGCCCAAGACCCCTGCTTCCGGACGCTGTTTTGCTCCCGTGGCTGAAGCGATCGAATACGTTGGGCTTTAAGTGGTCCGGTATGCCGATGCCGGTATCGGCTACCGTCAGTGTCACGGTATCTCCGGTCTCCATGATGGATATATCGATCCGCACCTTCATACCGCCGAACTTGATGCTGTTGCTGATCAGGTTGGATACGATGTGTTCGAGGAGAGGGTTTGCCCAGACCATGTGGCTCTCTCCTTCGTACCTGATGTCGATGCCTGCGTAGCGCCGTATCTGGCCGCGGACGATGCTGTCCAGATCAACTGGCTCCAGGCGGATACGGTGTTTGTTGAGCGTATTCAGGAGTTCAACGTTCTTGATGACATTGATCCCCTGCTCGACCGTGTTCTTGACCCTCTGAGCGAGTTCCGCCTCCTCACCGGAGAGCCGCTCCCGGAGCATCTCGATTACCGTTGCCGCAACCATGTTGGTGTTGTATATGTCAGTGCCGAGCAGATCGAGATAGAGGCTGGAGAGCCGGCTGGTCTCCTGGAGGGTCCGTTCACGGATGAGGTCCCGGGTGATGTCGCGGCTGACCCCGGTGGCCGCCACGACCTTTCCCGAGGGGCCGTGCAGGGGATGAATGGTGACCTGAAACGACCGCTGGCCGCCGTGCCATGAGAACGACCGGGTCTCGGCTACAACCTCTCCTCCCGCGATGACCCGCCGCGCAGCCCCGATCAGGTAGTCTGCTTCCTCTGCCGGGAACAGGGCGTGGGGTGTCTTCCCCACGACTTCTTCGGGGACTACGCCCATCTCCCGGGCGCCGGTCCAGAAGAACTGGGAAAAGATGCCGTCCCGGTTGAGCGTGAAGATCATGTCCGGGAGAGAACTCGCCAGGATCTGCACCTGCTCCGCCGACATGCTGGAAGACTCTTCGGCTGACCTCTCTTCCGGCGTATCCCGGATTGTCTCTACCGCGCCGATCTGTCTGCCGGTGGAGTCGTAGAGGGGGGCAGCCATACAGACAACCTCTCTGCCGGGTACCGGGGTGATGCGCGACCCGGTGAGCAGCTCTTCGCCTTCAGGGGGCAGTAGGCGGTAGTGGTCGCTCCCGGAATCGCTGTGATTCAAGATGCAGTTCGCCAGCGTAGGAAGCTTCTCGCCAAACAGCGCTTCCCCATGTGCGTAACTTCCTTCTCCTATGATATCTCCCGAAGAGATGCCGGTATACCGTTCCATGCAATCGTTCCAGACGATCACCCGCCCCTCGCAGTCAAGAACGAGTGCCGGTTGCTGGAGATGCTCGAAGATACTCATGGGTATCTGGCTGCGATTCATGGACTTCCTGACTCTTTCCTGATTCATCTTCACACGCATCACCCGGGAACGGATCTCGTCCCCGCAAAGCCGCGAGAAGGCCTCCTTATCCGGGTCTCCGGGAGGGTCCTCCGAGCTGGCAGGTACAGCGCCCCTTGTTTATTACTGCTTCCGGTCTCTGGCGGTACTCCCTGTGTCTCCGCGATACCTGCACCAGAAGGCGACGAAGGCAGGGGCACTCGCCGGGGGCCGGGATAAACACGCTGGAAAAGTGTCTGGGACCGTCACTTAAAAGAGTGTCTATTTATTCTCTTCGAAATATACTGGCCGGAGGATTTGTTATTTATATCTTCTCAGATCACCCCGGGTCAGAGCGGCCCGGGTTGCTACAATATCCTGGTTTAATGCAGGTATCGGGACAACGGGCCGCTTCAAACCGCCCCTCTGGATCGGGTGCGAGGACGCGAAAGCCGGCGACTCGCGTCATTAACGTAAGTTAATATTTGAGTATTTGCAGATTATAGATGATGTTCGGGCGTTACAACGACACTTTTCGCTACGAATTCGGCGATATTCTGGTGGAAACCGTGCGAATTGGCGGTCTCCTGACCTACCAGCGGAGGTGCGAAGGGCAGACGTTCGAGCGGATCCTGGTCTCGAAGACGGGCGAGATCATCATCAACCCGGTGGAACCGGTCAACCTCCCCAAGGAGATCACGGATTACCTGCTGATGGAGTTCTCCCCGATGCTCATCGAGCCCGGCGTCAGCCAGACGGTCTACCTGAAGTTTCCCATCGAGGTCGGTGTCTTCCTGGAGGCGGCAAGGGATATCGAGGTGCTCGACGTCTTTGGTCTCGGCACCCAGAAGTATACGCTCTACGGCCCCCCGACCAGCGGCGTCATCGCCCGCTGGTACCAGAGTGCTGTATACACGGAGGCTCCCCCGGTTGAGTCTTTCCGCGAGGGGGTGATGGAACTCTCCATCCAGAACGCATCCCACGAGTGGGCCGAGGTCTCGTGCGCCGTCTTTGACAGTGTCGATATGAAGATCTACTACAATGATGTCGTAACGACCACTGCCGCGATGAAGATCATCACTCCGACTATGGCGGAGACGGACTTCACCGACGCCCCGCTCAGGCCCGACATGACGCGGTCCATCGAGTTGTATACGGCACGCAAGATCCCGGTCATCAATCGGGGGTATCTGATGGAGTGGGGGTTGTCGTGACGTTCAACGTGACCGAGGTCCTGGAGATTCCCATCGGCGTCGGATCGATCACCGTCGAGAGTCTCCTGTATTTTGCCGTCATCCTCGTGGTCGGCATTGCCGTCGCGAGGGTAGTCTCAACAAACGTCCGGCGAGCCCTCATGGAGCGGCTTCCAAAGAGCGAGCGCGAGTTGCTCGTGAAGCTGGTCTACTACGGCATCGTTCTCTGGGCGCTCGTCATCGCCCTCCCGCAACTCAAGTTCGACCTCTCTGGTCTCCTGGTGGCCGGGGGCATCGCCGGTCTCGTCATCGGTTTTGCCAGCCAGAGCGTCGTCTCGAACCTGGTCTCCGGTATCTTCCTCATGTTCGAGCACCCTATCAAGATCGGCGACGGCATCAACGTCGCGGGCGTCAGCGGCAGTGTCGAGGATATCCGTATCCTCTCGACGATCGTCAAGACGCATGACGGGATCTTTACCCGGATCCCGAACGAGAAGGTCTTCACATCGAACATCACCAACTACGTCCACAACGCCGCCCGGAGGTTTGAGTACCAGATCAGCGTCCGGTATGAGGACGATGCAGACGCCGCGATACGGATAATCAAAGAGGTCATCTGGACCCATCCGTTCGCGCTGAAGAGCCCGGCACCGTCGGTCTTCGTCGATAATTTCGGTGATGACGGCGTCAATCTGACGGCCTACATCTGGGCGCCGGCCCGGAACTGGTGGGATGTCAGGACAAGCCTCCTCTGGCAGATCAAGCAGAAACTCGAGGAGAACGGCATCGAGATGCCCTACCCGCAGAGGACTGTCTGGTTTGCAGATGAACTCAAGGTGACGACCGGCGATACCGGGACGAAGGGAGCGGAAGAATAACCTCTTTTTAGATCCGGTGCACCTTCCCGGGACCGCCCGGCCGGAAGGTCTCCGGGTACCTCTCCTGGGGTTTCCCGATTCTCTCGGTGCAGTGCGATGCCGAGAGGTACGCCGCCCCTGCGAGGGCATCGATATCTTCATCGGTGAGGGTATGGAGCCCGCCGATGACGCCCCACACCCTGCCCTCCCGGGAGACCCGGTTGATGATCCGGCTGATATGCGGGTGTGCGCACCCGGTGATGACCAGAAAGCCGTCGGGCACGGCGACCGCGAGCGACTGTTCCCGGATATCGGTCCCGAGCGGGCCGGTAACGGCGATGCCGTCCGTGATCTCCGTCCAACCCCCGACGATTCGCGGCTCCGAATACTCCCGGATCAGCGAAAGCGTCTTTTCCGAGAAAGCGTCGTGGACGAAGACCTCCACCGACGGGTTTGCGGCAAGGATCGCCGCGAGGCCGCCGATATGGTCGTGGTGGTCGTGGGAGAGCACGAGGTACCTGATCGACGCAGGGTTGATGCCGAGCGCCTGCATGTTTGCGAGAAGGATATCGCCGCGTTCTCCGGTATCAAAGAGCAGCCCCGCCTCTTCGAGCAGGCAGGAAAAGCCCCAGTCCGGCGTGAGATCCTGCCGGCAGGGAATGTTATTGTAGACCTCGGTGACGGTGAGCATTGAAAACAGACTCCTCTCTTCCGGTCTCCCCTCCCGGAAGATTATGCTTCCCGATGAGGCAGGCCGGGCACTCGGGGGTATCCGGCCCGGGGTTCGGAGCAGCCCGGGCCTGCAGACGAAAAAGAGGGGCTGTAGAGGGGTTACGCTATGACGTAGGCGATGGAGACGGTGGCGGTCACGTCGATCTCGCCGGCCTCAACCGGGGTCGGGACGCCGGCGCCTGCCGCCTTCTCCATGCCCATGTAACGGTTGTCGTAGGCCATGGGCACGTAACTGTTCCCGACGTTGACCTCTTTGACATCGACGATGGTCTTGCCGATGGCGGCAGCAACTGCGTCCGCGTCACCCCGTGCCTGCTTCACGGCGGCGGTCAGGGCCTCCGACCGGAATTCCTGCTGTTTTGCGTCGCTTAAGGTGAACGAGAGCCGGTCGACCCGGTTTGCGCCGTTCGCGACCGCGAGGTCGATGATCTCGCCGGCGCGGTTGACGTCGCTCAGCCTGACCTCAAGGTTGTTGACCACACGGTAGAACTTGACTTTAGAGGTTACGAAGGGTTTGTCGTCCTGCTCGGTCACCGGGTAGATGTTGTAGCCGGCGGTCCTGAGATCTTTTGCCGGGATGCCGGCGCCCTTCAGGGCATTGACCACGGCGTCCATCTTCTGGGCGTTCTGCTGCTGTGCGACTTTGGCATCGGCGTTCTCGGTCTCGACCGCGAGCACGATGATGGCCTGGTCGGGCGTGGTCGTCACTTTGCCTGTACCGGATACGTGGATCAGCTTATCTTTGGATTCCTCTGGCAACTGTGCGGTGACGTTGCCGATCACCGCAGCGCAGAGGACCATCAGAGCGATCCCCAGAAGTGCTATCTTTCCCCGCATAGGTATCAATCATCACTTGATTTGACGAGAATAAATGTCTTACTTTAACTACGAGAATTTTCGTAGCTTTAACCGGGCGGATTGCGAAAATATCTGTTTTAATTCGATATCCTGGTAGCCCTCACTCTCCGTCGGCCTCCGGCGACCACCCGAGCGCTGCCACCAGGCGGGCGATCAGGACCGCGATGTAGATGGTCCCGCTCACCGCCTCAAGCAGGGCGAGCGACCGGGCCTGGTCGGTGACCGGGGTGATGTCGCCGTAGCCGAGCGTCGCAAGGGTGACGAAACTGAAGTAGATGAAATCGGGGAAGGTGAAGGTGCCATCCGGGTTATGCCCGGACTCGGCCGAGAACGATCCGGGATTGATACTCTCGACGAGGCCGTAGGCGGTCGCCCAGGTCAGGCCCATGAGGAGGTAGACGGAGACCGCGCCGTAGATGGTGTCGGTGGCGATCCGGCGTGTTGTGAGCACCCGGGAGAGGACGATGAGGGCTGTGAAGGCGTAGAAGAGGAGCGTGAAGACGCTCTCGGCTTTATCGAGGGCGGGAACTCCGGTGATGACGTGGAGCCAGCCGAAGACGAAGGCGGGGATCCCGAGGAGGACGGCGATCACGATCTGCCGGCGCCGGTAACTCACCGCATAGACCCCGGTGATCAGGATGATGGACGAGAGCACCTTCAGGGCAACCGGGCCGGCCGGCCCTGCAACCACATAAGGATAGATGACAAGCAGGAGGATGAGCGATGCCAGCAGGTAGTGGAACTGCATCGCTCTGGCGCGGGCGAGAAGCCGGGCGAGAAGTCTCACTTTGCGGGTCAAATCAGGGTCGTGTCGCCGGCTTCCCTCATCAGGGTTTCGATTGCTCTCTGCACCTCCCGGGCAGACTGGTAGCGGTCAGCGGGGTCTTTTGCGAGGCACGCGAGGATGACCGGGTCGAACCGCGCGAGGTCTCTCACGATCTCCGACGGGGGGACCGGCTGTTCGTGGAGGACCGCCCCGGCAAACCCGGCGAGGCCCTCGCTGGCATTGGGGGTCCTTCCCGTCACCAACTCGTAGAAGACAGCACCGAGCTGGTAGATGTCGGTCCGGGCATCGGTCTCTCCGAACCGCTCCGGGGCGACCTGTTCCGGGGCCGCATACGCGAGCGTGAACCCGGCGATGCTGGTATCCCGGCTCCTCTCCAGTCTTGTGCTCATGCCCCAATCGGTGATCTTCGGTGTCAGGTCGTCTGTGAGAAGGATGTTTCCGGGCTTGATATCCCGGTGGATCACGCCCCGCTCGTGGGCGTAGGCAAGCCCGGCAGCGATGCCGGCAACGATCCGGGCGGCGGTCTCTCCCGGGACGGGTTTCTCCAGGTCTTTTAGGGTCCGGGGCAGGTACTCCATCTCGACAAAGGGCACCGGGAGGATGTTGACCGAGTGGATCGCGACGATGTTTTTGTGGGTGAGGTCTTCCCAGAACCGCATCTCTTTCATGAAGGTCTTTCCGGTGGCCTCGTCGTAGGCGATCGGTATCTTCACCGCTACGGTCCGACGGTCATCGCGCCTGACCGCCGAGAAGACCTGTCCGAGCCCGCCTCTCCCGGCGAAGGCGACCTGACCGTACCGTCCCGCAAGTTCGGGCGGGAACCCGGTCGGGTGGGGAGGTACGGTCTGGTATGCGCCGGGGAGGATGGTCGCACCCGCCGGTGCTCTGCCGGGTCTCTTCAGATACCGGGTGCCGAGCACGGCGGCACCGATCCCCAGGGTGGTCAGGAGAACGGCAGCCCAGGGGAACGGATCCGTGGCCCCCTGCCTGCCCTGATTGGGATTTTCACCGGCGGCAGTGGTCGTTGCTGTCGCAACCGGCGTCTCCTGGTTCTCCGGCGTGCTGACGGCCGTGGGCAGGGCGGTGGGCGTCGCTCCTGGTGTGTCTTTACCCTTGCCGTCGGCGCTCTTTCCGGGAGTGGTGACCTTATCGTCGTTCGGCGTCTTGCCGGCGGCCTCTATGCCCTGCGGATCGGCGTTCGAGTGCTCCGGGGGTCCCCCTGCTCCCGAGACGGCGGCAACGAGGAGGAGGACGGAGAGCAGGATCAGGGCGACCCTCCAGCCCGCCCGTTCAGGCCGCATCTGACGGAGGCACCCCCCCGGGAACAACGAAGACGAGGGT